>JAGPVI010000158.1 GCA_018067115.1 Bizionia sp.
TTTACTATTATGAAAACATAACGCAAAATCACTATTTGCTTCTAAAAAATCGACTTGCTTCTGCAGTTTTAATGGGTCGGTCCAATAATCATCTCCTTCACATAACGCGATATATTTACCTTGAGCTTTTGGAAAAACAAAGTTCCGCCACGGTTTTATTTTCTTTGAGAATTGATTTTCATCCTGCAAAATGGTCACAATTCTATCGTCCTTACTAGCGAATTCGCTAATTATAGCTGCAGTTCCATCTGTAGAGGCGTCATCGTGAATTATAATTTCGATAGGGAAATTAGTTTCTTGTATTAAAAAACCTTCAATTGTTTCTCGAACATATTTGGCGTGATTAAATGTTGTGCAACAAATACTTAATAAAGGCTTCATTCTATTTTTTTATTAGTGGTTTAGCAGGGTTTCCAATAAGCACAGTATTATCTGGAAATGATTTTGTAACATTAGCTTTTGCTCCTACAATACAATCGTTGCCTAGTATTATTTTTAAAGGAATAATTAAGGCATTCATTCCTAGAAGAACGCGTTTTCCTAATTTACAATAAGAGCCAACCATAGATAGTGACGACATATAGCATCCAGTATCTAAACTCGCGTGATGGGCGACTAAACTATTAAAATCAATTACACAGTCGTTACCTAACGTACATTTTGTACTAATCTTGACGTTTAAATGTATAAAACACCCGTCTCCAATAGAGGCAGATGGACTTATAAAAGCTTTAGGGTGAATTAAACTTGGTGTGTTTGCACCTAAATCTCTTAGTTTTTGGGCAATTTGACATCGTAATTTATTTTCGCCCATAGTTACAGCGAAATTTAAATTTCTTATCTCTTCTTTATACAAGTCTTCGGTGCACCCAATAATTGGCACCCCTAAAACCGACTCCCCTATTCTTTCATTATTATAGTGATACAGTCCCTTAACGTTATAACCGCAATCTTGAGCAAGCTCGATTATAACTTCTGTGTAATTCCCTACGCCTATTAAATAGATAATTGGTTTCAAAATTATTGAATTGTATTAGTAATTATAGATAGTATTAATACCACCTCTTCCTCTTTAAGTTCATAATATAAAGGTAAGCACAGAATGCGTTTTGATATAGATTCTGAAACAGGCATAGGCTTAGTGGCGTGTACATAGTCTAAAGTATTTAACGAAGGATAGAAATAACGTCTAGGCGCAATACTTCTCTCTTCCAATGCTTTTTTAACCTTTAGGAGCGTAGTTTCATCTTTAAAAATAATCGGCATATACGAATAATTTCGTGTTGCCCCTTCACGAAAAGTTACCAATTGAATACCTTCTAATTTCTGAATTGTTTCTTCATACAATTCTACTAACGACTTCCGCTTCTCTATAATGGCGTTCATATACGGTAAAACCGATAACCCCATAGCTGCTTGTAACTCTGATGCTTTTGCATTAATACCTAAACCGTGAAACTGCTCGCGACCGTTATGCCCAAAATTATGATGATAATACACGGTATCGTACAAATCTTTATCGCGCATAAACATCGCTCCGCCCTCTCCCGTATGAAAAAGTTTTGTAGAGTGAAAACTCACCGTACTCACATCGCCATAATTAAAAATCGATTGGCCTTTATACTGCACATTAAAACAATGTGCCGCATCGTAAATTACTTTAAGATTGTGTTTTTTAGCAAGGGCAGCAATGGCTTCGATATCGCAGGGATTTCCAAACACATGAGTAACCAAAATAGCTTCGGTATCACTAGTAATAGATGCTTCAATTTTCGAGCAATCTATAGTTAATGTCTCTGCTTCAATATCTACAAAAACAGGTGTGCAGTTTTCCCAAACTATGCTAGAAGTAGTTGCTACATAACTAAAAGGAGTCGTTATAATTTCTTTGGTTATTCCTAGGGCTTTTATTGCAATTTGTAATGGTAAAGTGCCATTTGTAGTTACAAAAAAGTTTTCGACACCTAAGAAATCAGATAATTTATCCTCCAACTCTACTAAAAGTTCTCCTCTGTTGGTGATCCATTTATTCTTCCACGCTCTGTTTAAAATGAGCGTATAGTCTTCAATTGGGGGTAAAAAAGTCTGGGTTACATTGATCATAAATACAAATTAGCAACTATTTTTGCTATTACAAACGACAAATTTAAAGCTTTAATATTAATTACGTTCACTTTTATTAGCAATGAATGCTGTCGTATTAACAGAAAATTCAAGACCTTTGCAACGATGAAAGAAGAAGTTTACAAAGTTTACGAGATTTTAAAAAAAGGCGGTATCATTTTATACCCTACAGATACTGTATGGGGTATAGGTTGCGATGCTACAAATGCTGAAGCCGTAGAGCGTATTTATAAGTTGAAACAACGCACCGAAAAGAAAGCGATGATTTGCCTGGTGCATAATTATGGTTTATTAGAAAAACATGTCGATAACGTACCTAATGTAGCCTACGACATATTAGACTTATCGGTAACACCAACCACCGTTATATATGACAACCCAGCGGGGGTAGCCGAAAATTTAATTGCAGAAGACAACTCTTTAGCGATACGCGTGGTTAAGCACGAATTTTGCGAAAAATTAATTAGAAAACTAGGAAAACCGTTAGTCTCAACATCGGCAAATATTTCTGGACAGCCTACGCCAAAATCGTTTAAAGAAATAAGCGAGGTCATTTTAAAAGGTGTGGATTATGTTGTAAATTTGCAAAGCGAAACTCAAAACTCAAAACCGTCTAGTATTTTTAAATTAAGTAGTAGCGGATCTATAAAAATTATTCGCGAGTAAGTTGGCACAAAGCGATGAATTACAAAGAAGCATTACAACATACCATATTTAAAACCATTTCTAAATCCGCAGCCGAATTAAATTTAGACAGCTATGTCATAGGCGGTTTTGTTCGCGATTTTTTATTACAACGCGGCGACGCTAAAGACATTGATATTGTTGCTATTGGCAGCGGTATCGCTTTAGCTAAACAGGTTGCAAAAAACTTACCCACCAAACCTAAAGTTCAAATTTTTAAAACGTACGGCACCGCAATGCTACGTTTTCAAGACATAGAAATTGAATTTGTAGGGGCACGTAAAGAATCTTATACAGAAGATAGCAGAAATCCCATTGTGGAAGACGGCTCTCTCCAAGACGACCAAAACCGTCGTGATTTTACTATAAATGCCTTAGCTTTAAATTTATCTGAAACTCATTTCGGTGATCTATTAGATCCTTTTAACGGTATTAAAGATCTTGATAATAAGGTTATAAAAACACCATTAAACCCCGATATTACATATAGTGACGACCCTTTACGAATGCTTCGCGCTATTCGTTTTGCCTCGCAATTAGATTTTGAGATTGAAAATGACTCACTGGTTTCTATTAAAAGAAACAGCGAGCGTATAAAAATTATTACCAAGGAGCGCATTGTAGTAGAACTCAATAAAATTATTGAGAGTAAGATACCATCTAAAGGCTTTTTACTATTAGAAAAAACGGGACTATTACACTATATTTTACCGGAACTAACAGCTTTAAAAGGTATAGACGAAGTTGAAGGTCAGACCCATAAAGACAATTTTTATCACACCCTAGAAGTGCTAGACAATATTGCAAAACATACAGATGATGTGTGGTTACGCTGGGCGGCTTTGCTCCACGATATAGGAAAAGCACCGACCAAAAAATTCAGTAAAAAAGCAGGATGGACATTTCATGCGCACGAATTTGAAGGCTCTAAAATGGTCTATCGCTTGTTTAAGCGCTTAAAAATGCCGCTTAATGAAAAAATGAAATTCGTACAGAAATTGGTGTTTATGAGTTCGCGACCTATCGTTCTTGCTCAAGAGACTGTTACAGACTCGGCCGTGAGACGTCTTGTTTTCGATGCTGGCGAATATGTTGAGGATTTAATGACACTTTGTGAAGCCGATATTACCACTAAAAATCCTAAGAAATTTAATAAATACCATAACAACTTTAAAATTGTTAGAGAAAAAATAATTGAAGTCGAAGCACGCGATCAAGTGCGTAATTTTCAACCACCAGTAAGTGGTGAAGAAATTATGAAAACCTTCAATTTAAAACCTTCTCGCGAAATAGGTGTTATTAAAGAAGCGATAAAAGAAGCAATTTTAGAAGGCGAAATCCCAAACGAACACGAGGCAGCTTTCAGTTTAATGCTTAAAGAAGGAGAGAAATTGGGTTTAAAACACATTTAAAATGCATAAAAAATTTAGAACGTTAGTAAAAACAGCTTTAGTTTTAGTTTACGTTGTTATTATTGCTGGTGCCGTTGTAAGAATGACGGGATCTGGAATGGGCTGCCCAGATTGGCCAAAATGTTTTGGTTATTACATCCCTCCTACCGAAGCTTCAGAATTAGAATTTAAACCCAATTTCGAATACAAAAAAGGCATCGTAATCATTCAAAACGAAGCGCTTTTAGTTGCTAAAACCAAATTTAATTCTCAGGAGACTTTAGACCCTAATAATTGGGAAACGTACACCAAACACGATTATGCAGTTTACAACCCTGTGCATACTTGGGTGGAATACATCAACCGTTTGTCCGGTGCATTGTCTGGAATTCCAATATTAATTTTTACTATTATGTCCTTTTGGTTTTGGCGTAAAAATATCTGGATCCCAATACTTTCAGTCATTATTTTATTTAGTATGGGCTTCCAGGCTTGGCTAGGTAAAACGGTAGTAGACTCTAATTTATCACCTTATAAAATAACCGTGCATATGGTAATGGCACTCGTTATAGTAGCCATTATCTTATTTTTAATTTACTTTACAAATACCGAGAGAAAACCTTTTAAATACAACGCTTTCTTTTATAAACTACTCGTTTTTTCATCCATTTTAACCCTTATTCAAATTGTTTTAGGCACGCAAATAAGGCAGTTTGTAGATGAGCAAATTAAAGCCCTTGGTTACGGTACAAATGCAATGTGGCTTAACGATGCGCCCATTAGCTTCTATATACACCGTTCATTTTCCATTCTAGTACTTGCAGTTAATTTGTTATTGCTCTATTTAAATAAAAAACACCACTTAAAACACAGTAAATTAAATTGGGTTATGGTGCTTTTAATTCTAGAAACTATAACCGGAATTTTAATGGCTAATTTCGATTTCCCTTTTGGCACGCAATCACTTCACATTGTGTTAGCAAGTATTTTATTTGGATATCAATTTTACTTGATATTAGAGGCCTCAAAACCTAAGAAAGCAATTCAAACTTTGT
>JAGPVI010000167.1 GCA_018067115.1 Bizionia sp.
TTCCCTCTGTATATTACTGCTATTTTTCCTGCAACTGTACTGGCATTTGTTAATGGACCACAACCTTCAGTTGGTGCTGCTGTACCATCGCTTACTAATGCTAAATCTGCTGTTACTGGAATAGCCGAAGGGCCTGTTATATTTCCTGGTCCGTCAGCTCCATTGCCTGTAGATGGTGCAACACCGCTTACAGGGCCAGTTAAAGTACCACCACTGTTAATTGTTAAAGGGGTTCCTAATTGAGAAGGTGCCCATAAATACATTTGCATTCTAGGGCTTCCACCTTCTCCCGGTGTAGCAAAGTTTGCGTTATTTAATCCAGAACCATCTTGAGACTGAGCAATAACATGATCTCCGCCAAGACCCCCATTACCGTAGTTGTTTTGTTGGAAATTCCCACTTTGTTCGTCGAAACCGTATTGATACCAAATGTCATGCATTACATTGTTGATATAAAATAAGTTTGTTGTCGATACATTCTGGTATCCTATAGGTTCTTGGTTAGGGTTAAACGGGAAGTTAAAGTTTAATGCTGTTCCTCCATCAGGAGATACGCCAATACCATCGTTTCCATCGGTATCTTCTTGAGCCCACACGTTATTACCTCTTGTAATAGTGTAATCTGCTCCACTAATACCATTAACATCGTGCCATCCATGAGGAGAAGCGTCAGGGTTTGCAGGGTCTGTGATTAATTGAATAGGACCGTGGTTAGGACTTTCAGTTGGTAAAGCAAATACGTTATATTGAGAACCATCAGGAGCCATAGACGTTGTTTCGCTTTTAAATAAGCTAAATGCATTACTAGTTTTTGAGTGCCCGGTATGATCTGTATGACCGAATTCTCCAAAATTACAAGAAACTACCCAGTCATTCATGTTAAGAACTTCCCCATTTGTAGCATCCACTCTTACACTATACCAGTTTTGACCGTTTATAGCTTCAATACTTAAATCCCAAGCTAGTTTTAAGTCTCCTTCATGAGTTGTTTGGTATACTAATCTAACAGGGATATCACTTCTTGAAATATCACCTTTTGAAAACGTGAATTGATTATTTGAAGCGTTTATAGCATTAACATTTCCAATAGCACCTAAATTATATTCAGCAGCAGCCGAAACAATTGCTTCTTGAGCAGAAACTGTAGGTGTAATTGTGTTTATCTTTGCAGCAATATTAGATTGAAATGCGTTTGAATAATAAAACACGCTTTTATCTTTAATAGAAACACTAGATACAGCATTAAACACTGGGATACCTTGAAAAGCTTGATTTAGATACACGTGGTTAATTTTAGATTTCTTAGAAAAGAAAGCATTACTCACTTGTAAATCTGAAATATCATTTTGGGTTAATTTGTAATCCCCCTTGTTTTTTTCTAACCAGTTTTGAATAAGAGTACCATATTCATTTTTGGAAAGTTCAGTTTGAGAAAACCCATTTTGAGCAAAAAGGAATAGTGCTAAAAACAGAAAAGCTAAATTGTATTTTTTCTTCATTGTTAATAAAATATTAATTGTGTCTTAAATTTAAGTCGTAAATATAGCGAGGAACTTACAATTATTGCAGTTTTATATTAATTATTATGAGCAATGCACAAACTTTAACACTAGTTTTTAATAGTTTTACTTTTTTATTACACCTATAATGACAACATCTCTCTTAAATACTATCCAATCGGTTGCCGATATTAAATCCTTAAATAGCTTAGAACTAAATAGTTTGGCTAAAGATTTAAGGCGTTTTATAATAGAAGCGGTGGCCGCGAAAGAGGGGCATTTGGGGGCTAGTTTAGGCGTTGTTGAGCTTACAATAGCTTTGCATTATGTGTTTAACACGCCTGTCGATGAGTTGATTTGGGATGTTGGCCACCAAGCCTATGGACATAAAATTTTAACCGGTCGGCTGTCAGTTTTCGATACCAATAGGCAATTTAATGGTATAAGCGGTTTTCCAAAACGCAGTGAAAGTGAATTTGATAGTTTTGGAGTCGGGCATTCTTCAACCTCTATTTCCGCAGCTTTAGGAATGGCAATTGCATCAAAAATAAAAGGCGATTTTATGAAGCAGCATATCGCAATTATTGGAGATGCCTCGATTGCGAGTGGAATGGCATTTGAAGGATTGAATCACGCAGGAGTAACCGATTGTAATCTATTAGTTATATTAAATGACAATGCTATTGGAATAGACCCAAGTGTTGGCGCTCTAAAACAATATTTAACCAATGTTAAAAAAGGCACCGAAAGACAAGATAATATTTTTGAAGCTCTAAATTTTAATTATTCAGGACCTATAGATGGACATAATCTTCCGGAGCTTATAACAGAATTAGAACGTTTAAAAACAGTACAAGGGCCTAAGTTTTTACACATTATTACCACCAAAGGAAAAGGGTTGCGTCAAGCGGAAGAAAACCAAGTTACGTACCATGCGCCAGGTAAATTTAATGCGTTAACAGGTGATTTGTATAAAAAAGAGGAAACCATTCAGCCGCCAAAATTTCAAGATGTTTTCGGGCATACCATTGTAGAATTGGCTAGAGAAAATAAGAATGTTATTGGTATTACTCCGGCAATGCCAACAGGAAGCTCCCTAAAATATATGATGGACACCATTCCAGATCGGGCTTTCGATGTCGGTATTGCCGAGCAACACGCGGTGACTTTAGCAGCAGGAATGGCCACGCAAGGCATGATCCCGTTTTGTAATGTTTATTCTACTTTTTTACAGCGCGCTTACGACCAGGTTATCCATGATGTGGCGATACAAAACCTACCCGTTATTTTTTGTTTAGATCGTGCCGGGTTGGTAGGAGAAGATGGAGCAACACATCATGGGGTTTTCGATTTGAGTTATTTACGCTGCATTCCCAACCTAATTATTTTTGCGCCTAGAAACGAAATTGAACTTAGAAATATAATGTATACCGCTCAATTGGGGTTAAAACAGCCTATGGCTATTCGCTATCCACGAGGGCGAGGCACTATAATTGACTGGCAGCAACCTTTCGAAACGATTACTATTGGTAAAGCGACCCCTTTAAAATTAGGGAAAGATATCGCAGTGCTAACTATTGGAACTATGGCTTCGGTTGTGGAAACTGTTATCGCTTCCGCGGAAGAGCTTCGGGATATTTCACATTACGATATGCGTTTTGTAAAACCTTTAGACGAAAACCAACTACATACTATTTTTAAAACCCACAAAACTATTGTAACGGTTGAAGACAATGCGGTTACCGGAGGATTTGGGAGTGCTATTTTAGAATTTGCAGCAAAACACCAGTATAAAAATCACGTGTACCTAAAAGGAATTCCTGATCATTTTATAGAGCATGGAACGGTTTTAGAATTACAAGAAGATATTCAGTTGGATGCTAAAAGTCTGTCGGCGTTTATTTTAAAATTAAAGAAAGCTAATTAAATACTAAACCCTTTTATTTTCTTAAAGCTTAAAATTGCTTGACTGTCTGATAATAGGGACACATAATGAGATACGCTTAGCAATCGATCGTACAAACTATCTTGATCCATTTTTATGGTTTTTGGGAATCCTTTAATTATTAATTTATCATAATTAGACGCCGTGTTATTATAACAGTTGTTAACCGCATTAATGTAAGTGTCTAAAAGTGTTTTAATAATTTCGTAACCCGCAATCTCTTTGTCGACCACCTCGGTAGACTGGTAAATGTTATCAACGCTAATTTTTATAATATCGTTAATTTGCGCATCGTATTTACTCTTATCTAATAAGCTAGAACCAAAATCGCCACTTAAAATTGCGGCTTCATTATCCATAAAAATCTCTACAGCTTCGTTAATTAATCGCCCAATAGCTAGTGCTCTTAGGTAACTAATACGATCGTGGGTATTGGTGAGTTGGTAATATTTTTCTGAGTTTATAGAATCTTTTACTAATTTAATTAAATACTCCAAAGCAAATTCTTCTTGAATTAAGCCAAGGTTTATTCCATCTTCAAAATCAATAATAGTATAGCAAATATCATCGGCGGCTTCCACTAAAAAAGCTAGTGGGTGGCGCGAATAACTAATGTCTGTTTCACTTCTTTTTGTTAATCCTAGTTCTTGGGCAACCGTTTTAAACTCATTAGTTTCACTTTGGAAGACGCCATACTTTTTATCGGCAATATGCTGTGTAGGCTTTTTAGGTAGCGACTCCTTAGGGTATTTTGTGAAAGCGCCTAAAGTGGCGTAGCTTAATCTTAGTCCGCCCTCGCGACCTTCACGACTTTGTGTTAATATTTTAAAACCGTTAGCATTACCTTCAAAACTACATAAATCTTCGTACTCTTTAGCGGTCAATTCTGCTTTAAAACTTTTCCCTTTTCCAGAAATAAAATACTCGCCAATCGCTTTCTCACCAGAATGTCCAAAAGGCGGATTTCCAATGTCGTGAGAAAGTGCCGCAGCGGCTACAATAGCACCAAAATCGTTGGCTTGATATCCTAGTGCGCTATGTAAATGTGGGTGCTTTTCTAAAATCTTTTTTCCAACACTTCTTCCTAAAGAGCGGCCTACAACACTAACCTCTAAACTGTGCGTTAGTCGTGTGTGGGTAAAATCGGTTTTAGATAATGGAATGACTTGAGTTTTGTCTTGAAGACTTCTAAATTCCGACGAAAATATAATACGGTCGTAATCAACCTCGAAACCTAAACGGGTTTCATCTTGTTCTTTTCTTAGTCTTTTATTGGTGTCTCCAAATCGTTTTAAAGAAAGTAATTCTTCCCAAGTCATAAGTATAATTTTTGTTGCCGCAAGATAATTAATTCTGTGTTAACTCAATGTTTCTAGATTATAATTAGAAGTAAAACCGCATAACCTTAAGGAAACCTTTTCGTGAACAGCATTTAATCTTTAGTTAACCCAAAGTTTACGGTCTGCGAGTTTCTTTGCAGCGTTAAACAATCAAAAAAAGATGAAACACGGATTACTACTCATTACATTATTCATTTCTAGCTTGGCGTATTCGCAAACTACAGGGTCTATAATAGGTAAGGTTACCGATAAGGATTATAATAACGAGCCATTACCAATGGTAAATATTATATTGGATAATAGCTCTAAAGGAACAGCGTCAGATTTTGATGGTCATTTTAAATTGGATGCTGTTGAAGCCGGGACGTATACTATTGCTTTTAGTTTTGTAGGTTATGAAACACAAATGATACCTGTACAAGTTACGGCAGGAAAAGTGACAGAGGTTAATGTGCCAATGGGCGCTAATGCAGCGGCTTTAGATGAGGTGGTAATACAAACAACCACTAAAAGGGAAAGTGAAGTTGCTTTGTTGTTAGACCAGAAAAAGGCAGTAGAAATTAAACAAAGCATTGGTGCCGAAGAGCTATCGAGAAAAGGCGTAAGTGATGCTGCTGGAGCAGTTTCTAAAATCTCCGGGGTTTCTAAACAGGAAGGATCGAGTAATGTTTATGTGCGTGGTTTAGGAGATCGTTATTTAAATACCACATTAAACGGCCTGTCATTACCATCCAACGATGTAAGTAAAAAGAATATAGATTTGAATTTATTTTCTTCAGACATTATAGAAAATGTATCTATCAGTAAGGCATATTCCTCAAAGTTTTATGGTGATTTTGCAGCTGGAAATGTCGATATATCTTCCAAAGACTATAAAGGCAATGGCTTTTTTGATGTGTATGTTGGTTCTAGTATAAATACAAACGCTGCTGGGGAAACCTTTAAAAAGAGTGAGGGTACGGGGTATTTCGGATTTTATAATCGTTACGACCACAATCCGTTTGCCGTGGTTTTATCACATCAAATAGATCCAGTGACCGTTTCAACCCCTATAAACACTTCAATAGGGACGTCTTTTGGTAAATCTATAACGTTTAAAAACGATTCTAAATTAAGTCTTTACGGAACGGTGTTTTTTAATAACAGCTACGAGTATAGAGAGGGATCTAATATTGATTATACAAACGTTGAGAAGAAAGCGTTCGAAAAAGCCGAAGAGTTTGAATACGGTACCACAACCACTGCAATGGCTAACTTAAGCTATAAAATTGATAACAATAATGCTTTAAGTTATACGTCGCTCTTTATAAATAACTCGTCGGATAACGTAGGTTATTTTGGAATTGATGGAAAAGGAAGAAACCGAGATGCTAATTTAAATACAGATAAAGGGTTTTATCAAATGAATGTTCAGTTTAGTCAAAACCTAATTTATGTGAATCAATTAGTAGGGAAACATAATTTTAATGCATTCGATTTAACTTGGGGATTAGGGTATAATAAAGTGTTTGCACACGAGCCAGATAGAAAGCGTATAAGTATAGAAAATTACGATTATGCTTTAGATAACGACCCAAATACAAAGGCAACTTACTTTAACAATGTGTCTTTCGATAATCAGCGTTATTTTCAGAATATTGATGACGATGAGCTTAACGGAAGGGTAAATTTAGCATACACTATAAATGATGCTATAAAATTAAATGTGGGTTACAACGGAAGAACAAAAGAGCGTTCTTTCGATAATATTAGATACGGTTACGATTTTTCGAGCTCGAGTATTCCTGTTAGCGACATTGATAATATTAGTCAAGATTTGGCTTTAAATAACTTAATGGTGAACCAGCAGTCGGGAGGAATGTATCAAATAAAAGTTATAAACACTGTTCCTGGTTTAAGTAATACAAACCGCCCTGGGATGCCAGAAAACACGTATAAAGGGAATTTAGATGTTTATGCAGGATATGTAAATGCAGAGATTAATGCTACAGAAAAATTATTAATAGTCCCTGGAGTTCGTTTAGAAAATATCAAGCAAAAGGTCGCGTACAATGTTATTAACTTAGGGTCTAGAGGAAACGATAGTATTTCATCTGCAGAGACTATTGCATTACCAAGTTTAAGTTTAAAATATGCGTTAAATAACGATCAGAATCTGCGGTTTTCTGCTAGTCAGACCATCTCTCTTCCAGAATTTAAAGAAGTTGCTCCTTTTGTTTACGAGTCGGTATCACAAAGAATTGGTGGTAATCCAGATTTATTAGGAACAAAAGCTGGACAAGTCTATGTTAATGTAAAAGACGTGTCTTATTCTAAAATTTTAAACCTAGATCTTAAATACGAATGGTTTATTTCTAAAAGTGAGTTATTCTCGATAGGTGCTTTTTATAAAGAAATTAATAACCCAATAAACCAAGTTGTCGCATTCGACGCTACAGGAACACAGCGTTATTTTAGAACTGGAGATCAAGCACGCATTTTAGGGTTTGAAGCAGAAATAAGAAAAAATATTGTTCTAGACGATAACGACGAAGCGCTTTTATCTGGAGGTGTAAACGTAACTTATATGCATACCGAACAAGATTTATACAACACGATCTCTGGAACATATAGTGTGAGTTTTAGAAATGATAAGGAGGAGTTGCAGGGTGCTTCGCCAATTATTTTAAATGCCGATATTAA
>JAGPVI010000223.1 GCA_018067115.1 Bizionia sp.
ACGATTTAGTGATATACTTAGACAAGAAAAAGGCTAACATAACGGCCAATGCTAGAATTAACAACGTTGTATAACTTAAGCGCATTAAAAACTCATTGAGCTCTTTAGCAAGAAAATCGTCTCTTTCTAGGTAAGGCAGATTGATAATGGCTATAGGCTTAAACTTCTGATCGTATATATACTGAAAACTAGACCTAAAGGTTTCATCTAGCTTCTCTTCCTTTTTTTCGAAACGATGCTCTGCAGTATTTAAAAGTTTATTTAGTATTTCGGCCTCTATACATTTACTAGTAAGGTCTGGCGATAGATCGGCTTTCGACGAAATTAGCAAAGAGCCTTCTAGATCGTATAAATTAATTTGAAGGTTATGCACATCTGCTACTTCGTAAATTTTTGTTTTAAAAATTAACGGAATATTCTCTGTTGTAACGGGATAAGACGTTTCGCGTAAAACAAATTTTAAGCTGTTGTTAATAGCACTTTCTTTGCGGTCTAAACGTTGCTTATGGTAGTCTTGCGTTTCCTCGTTATATTGATAAATATAAACGGTTGCTATAAGTAATGAAGACACGATGACTAACAAAATCATTGCTAAAAATATACGGACACGTAAGGATAGTTTTCTTATTTTCATCACTTGTTTTAAAGGTTTAAATATAGCAATAATTGAACCAATGTGCTGCGTTAGCGATAGAAACGGCATCCTTTTACTTTTCCAGTAAAAGATATAGTGAATAGCGCGACCTATTGTAGCTTTTTTCGGAAATGGGTAACGTCCAAAACAATATTTTTATTCACCATTTTTCTCTCGGATGCGTTTGTATAATTTAAATCCGAGCATTAATAAGATACCAAGCACAAGAATACCAACAACACCAAAAACCCAATTAATGGCACTTTTTAAGATGACTAAAAACACGACTGCAAACAGAATAAAAGTAGCGCCTTCGTTCCATAATCGCATAAAACTGGATGTTTTTTTAACGACATCGTTTTGCAATTGTATAAAATAGATTTGCGTTTTTATGTGATAGATTATTAGTAAGACTACAAATATTAATTTAACGTGCATCCAGGAGTGTTGTAACCAAGACGGCATTAAAACAAGTAACCAAATCGCAAAAATAGTAGCTAATATTGCTGAAGGCCAGGTGATAATGTACCACAGGCGTTTTGCCATTATTTTAAGCTGATTACCCAAAATTTCTTTGTCCGGCGAGGGTTTATGATAGGCTTCGATTTGATAAACAAACAATCGCGGAATATAAAATAACCCGGCAAACCAGGTGATTACAAAAATAAGATGAAGCGATTTTATATAGTTGTAGTATTCCATTATTTAGAGACTTTTGAAGGTGACAAATTAGTTTTTACTTCTCGGTTTAAAAAATAAGCTGTGATTATAGTGGCTAGCAAATCGGAAATTGGAAACGACATCCAAACCCCCAACTCACCAAAATAATGTGGCAGAATAAAGATAAGCGGAATAAAGATAAACCCTTGACGCGTAAGGGTTAATAATAACGCGGGTACCGCTTTTCCGATGGCTTGAAAATAGGCTGCCCCAATAAGCTGAATCGCTACAATTGGGGTTACAGCAAACACCCATCGCATGGCGCTTGGGGTTTCTTTAATAACCTCGGGGTCGGTGGTAAATAATCGAGTTATCGTTTCTGGAAAAGCCATTAAAATAATGAACACAATAATAGCCAAGCCTACTGCATATTTTAAGGCGGTGGCAATTGTTTCTTTTACACGATCGTAGTGTTGCGCTCCGTAATTATAACCCGCAATAGGCAAAAATCCTTGCGTGATTCCATAAACCGGGAACAGCGCAAACATTAACATACGCCCCACTATGGCGTAGGCGGTGACCGAGGTTTCGCCTCCTAGATTGTAAAGAATATTATTCATAAACAAATAGGTAATGCTCACTACTGCTTGACGCGCCAGGGTTACAAAGCCTAAGCTAGAAATTTCTGAGACTATAGATTTATCGAGTCCGAAATGAGAAATATCAATTTTCAACTCAGAATTTTCAGAGATAAAAAACCAAAGAATAAAAATGAAACACATAAGGTAAGACCCGGTAGTCGCCCAAGCGGCACCTGCCATACCAAAATCGAATACGTATATAAAAAGATAGTCTAAAATAAGATTTCCAACAGACGGAAACAACATAGCATACATAGCGAATTTGGGTTTCCCCTCGGCACGAATAACCGTATTCCCCATCATACATAATGCTAAAAACGGCACACCATAAAGTACAATTGTATAATAGGTTTTGGCCGGCTCGAAAATCGCCCCTTTACCTCCAAATGCGGGGATAATAGAATCTACATACCACAAACCAGCAGTGACAAAACCAATGGTAAGAATTAAAGTTAAGGTAATTTGATTTCCAAAAACCTTAAGCGCCTTGTTTTTATTATTCGCCCCTAACGCTCGAGAGATAATAGAAGATCCCCCAACACCGATAGACATACCGAGAGCAGCAATAAAAAACGAGACTGGCAATACTACATTTATGGCTGCGATGGCTGTAGAACCAATCCAGTGACCAACAAAAATAGTATCGACCAATATATTAAGTGACATTACCAAAATACCAATGGATGCTGGAACGGCCTGCTTAACTAATAGTTTACTTATTGTTTCTGTACCTAAATATGTAGCGGTGTTTTCCTTTTGCATTTATGCCTTAATTGGCTTTGCGGCCCACTCATTAATCCATTGTGCTAAAAGAGCAACCCAGTCTTCGTTGGTATTTAAACACGGAACTGTACTGTATTCTTTACCTCCTACTTCCTGAAAAAGCTCCTTGCCTTCCATGGCGATTTCTTCTAAGGTTTCTAAACAATCACTAACGAATGCTGGTGTTACAATAGCCATATTTTCTACGCCTTTTTTTCCAAGACGCTCGATAGTTCTATCGGTGTAAGGCAATAACCACGGATCGAAACCTAAACGCGATTGAAACGATGTTGAATAGGTATCCTTTTCTAGTTTTAATTTTTCAGCAATTAAACGTGTTACTTCTAAACATTGATGTCTGTAGCAAAACTCATGCGCTGGAGATGGCGTTTTACAACAAGAACCATCTATTGTACAATGCGAGTTTGTAATATCACTTTTTCGAATATGACGTTCTGGAACCCCGTGATACGAAAACAACAAGTGATTGTAATTTTTGTCTTTTAAATCGGCTTTTATAGAATTAGCCAGCACGTCTATATAATCTGGATTATTATAAAATGCTGGTAGCGATTCAATTTTAAGATTTGGAAAGTGTTCTGTTCTTAATTCTTCGGCAAGCACCAAAATAGTTTCGGTAGTGGCCATTGCAAACTGCGGATAAAGAGGTATTAAAAACACTTCTTCAACACCTTTATCTACTAGTTGTTGTAGTCCTTTTTTAATAGTCATAGTCCCGTAACGCATAGCTAACGCCACTGGATAATCGATTTTCTCTTGTACTTTATCTTGCAACTGCTCTGAAAGGACAATTAAAGGCGAACCGTTTTCCCACCATATTTTTTTTATAGGCAGCAGCTGATGCTTTTGGTCGTGTATTTAAAATAATACCTTTTACCAATAGCGTTCTCGCCACCAGAGGTATATCTATAACACGCTCGTCCATTAAAAATTCTCCTAAGTATTTCTTTACATCTTCAGGTTCTGGACTTTCTGGCGATCCTAAATTTACGAGTAGCACTCCTTTTTTCTTCATTCTTATATGTAATATTTAAAACCGACACATCGTAAATTACGCTGCAGTTTTATTGAATTTTCGAGCTGCAAAAATACAACTCTAATTTGTAATATTCTTTTTAGTGAACCCTATTCTCTTTCGCTGTTTTATTTAATTACTTCTCCTTAACCTAAAGACTGCAAGTACTTTTTAGGAGTTGTACCGTATTTCTTTTTAAAGGCTGCAATAAAATGACTAGACGTACTGTAACCCACTTTTAACCCTACTTCATTTACATTGTGGTCGCCGGCCTCCAATAATTTTCTAGCGACTTCCATTTTATAATCTAATAAGAAACTAAACACGGGATCGCCATAAATTTGTTTGAATCCTTCTTTTAGCTTTTTAAGACTCAACCCTATTTCGTCACTTAGTTCTTGCAAACTCGGTGGTTCGGCCATACGGGCAATAATAATATCTTTTGCTTTTCGGATTTTAATAACATTGGTTTCATCGACTAAAAACGGACATTGCTCAATATCTGCTTCCTCACTTCTATTAAAATACAAACTCAGTAATTCTAAAGTTTTTCCTTTAAAATAAATGTGTTTTATGGATTGATTAAGATTAAAATGAATTAACTGATTTAAAACAATCGCCATTGATGGCGATATTTTACCGTCTTTATAATATTTCTTATCCCGATTATCGTGACTTAAAAACGTAATATAATCGGCTTCTTGAGAAAATAATCCGTGAAATTTTTTAATAGAAATAAGTACTGTAATGAGCCAAGAATTGGGTTTAACCTCTAAATTAATTGGTAATTCGCGCTGCGGGTTGTACAGTAATAATGAGTTTTCTTCTAATACATCTAGAGCGTAGCGCCCATTATTAAAATTAAAAGTGCTCGATCCTTTAATACTGAAATGAAATTGAATAAAATTACTTCCAATATCTCGTGTTATAAGCCTAGAATCTTTAGTTTCATTATGAAACGTTAACACAAAAACATCGTCATCTACTTTAGTTTCTTTATAAGACCCTTTAGCGACATTTTTTTGATTGCTCATTTCTAAAATTTTATTTTTTTATTTAGATTCATTCTAAACAAAGACCGTGTTAGTACCTGAATTTAGTACAAAAGTATGACATTTATCATATATTATGAAAAAAGAAGCCTAAAAAACCACAAACGATACTTATAGTTCTTCTAGCGTTACTTTTTTCAAAAATGTCCTACTACATTTGTCGTTAACAAAACCCGAAGTCCTGTTTACACAAAAACATGCAACAAAAAAACACATACTTCTACGCCATTGGCTTAAGTTATAAAAAAGCTGATGCAGAGATTAGAGGGCATTTTAGTTTAGACGATACTGGAAAAACTAAAGTATTAGAGCAAGCTAAAGAGAATGGAATTGAAAGTTTAATTGTAACTTCTACCTGTAACAGAACCGAGATTTTTGGTTTTGCAGAACACCCATTTCAGCTTATTCAACTGCTTTGCGATAACACCAAAGGTACCGTTGAAGAATTCAGAAAAGTCGCTTACATTTATAAAAGTAACGAAGCCGTTTCGCACATGTTTCGCGTGGGCTCTGGCTTAGACAGTCAGATTTTAGGTGATTTCGAAATTATAAGCCAATTAAAAAAGAGTGCTATGCTTTCTAAAAAGCACCAATTATTAAACCCTTTTATCGAGCGTTTAATAAACTCTGTAATTCAAGCAAGCAAGCGTATTAAAAATGAAACTGAAATTTCATCGGGCGCTACTTCTGTCTCCTTTGCTTCTGTACATTATATTATGAAACAAGTTGAAAACGTTTCAGATAAAAATATTTTACTATTCGGTACAGGAAAAATAGGGCGTAATACTTGCGAAAACTTAGTAAAACACACTAAAAACGAACACATTACTTTAATTAACAGAACTAAAGACAAGGCTGTTGCTGTTGCTGGAAAGTTTAATTTGTTAGTTAAAGATTATTCCGACTTACAGGAAGAAATAAATGCGTCGGATATTTTAATTGTTGCCACTGGTGCACAAAACCCAACGGTAGACAAATACCTTATACAGTCTAAAAAGAACCTACTTATTTTAGATTTATCTATTCCTAAAAACGTAAATGAAAACGTTTTAGATTTAGAGAATGTAACGTTAATTCATTTAGATGATTTATCGCTAATGACCGACGAGACTTTAGAAAAAAGAAAGCTTCAAATACCGTTAGCCGAAAGTATTATAGAAAACGTACAAGCAGAATTTAATAGTTGGTTAACGACAAGAAAATTTGCCCCTACTATAAAAGCACTAAAACATAAATTACTAGATTTTAAAACTGCCGAATTAGAAACGCAACGTAAAAAGAATTCTAATTTTAACGAGGAGCAAGCAGAATTAATTAGTAATAATATCATTCAAAAAATAACGAATCACTTTGCACATCACTTAAAAGATGAGACTATTTCTACAACCGATAGTCTAGAACTTATTCAAAAAGTGTTTCAGTTAGAAAAAACAACTCATGCCTAAAATAATTAAAATTGGTACTCGCGATAGCGAGTTAGCAATGTACCAAGCAAAAGCCGTACAACAACAACTCCAACATTTGGGTCATAAAACCGTATTGGTTCCCGTAAAATCTGTAGGCGATATCGTTCTCGATAAACCCTTATACGAAATGGGAATAACCGGTATTTTTACACGTACTTTAGACATTGCACTTCTTAACGGAGATGTAGATATTGTTGTGCATTCTTTAAAAGATGTACCTACAATAATGCCAAAAGGTATAACGCAAGCTGCTGTTTTAAAACGTGGTAATGTGCAAGATACTTTGGTGTACAAATTCACAGAAGAATTTTTAGGAGCAGAGCACGCGGTTATTGCTACCGGTAGTTTACGCCGTAAAGCACAGTGGTTAAACCGCTTTCCTACACATACGGTGGAGCCTATTCGTGGGAATGTTATTACACGTCTAGAGAAATTAAACAACACCGAGCATTGGGATGCTGCCATTTTTGCTGCCGCTGGTATTGGTCGATTAAATTTAAGACCAGAAACAGCTGTTAATTTAGAGTGGATGATTCCTGCTCCCGGTCAAGGTGCTATTATGATAGCTGCCTTAGAAAAGGACGAGGATATTTTAGCGATTTGTGCAGAAATAAACCACAAAGAGACTGAAATGTGCGTGAATATAGAACGCGAATTTTTAAACAGACTAGAAGGTGGTTGTACTGCTCCTATTGGAGCTAACGCCTATATTAAAGAAGAGGAAATTTTCTTTGAGGCTGTTTTATTAAGTTACGACGGGACTAAAAAAATTAGTGTTAAACGTAATAAAAAAATTGGTGAGCATCACGATTTAGCAGAATGGTGTGCTAATTACGTTATCGAGCGTGGTGGTAAACGTTTAATGGACGATATCCGCCAATCGGAACGTAAAACAAACGTATACTCTACAAAATCTTTCACAGAATCTCAACGTCAGCTTTTTAATGATAAAGTAACTATAGATAGTAGCGATTTTATTAAAATAAGCTTAAATAGAATTCCGCCGAGAGCTTTAAAAAACGAAATAGAAAATGTTGTAATCACCAGTCAGAATGCGGTTGAAGCACTTTTAACTAATTTTTCTGCCATTGAATTACAATTCAAAAATATATACTGTGTAGGACGCCGTACAAAACGCGAAATAGAAAAGCGTATTGGTAAGGTTAAACACTCAGAAAACAACGCTAAAAAACTAGCCGAGTATTTATTGGATTACCTTGAAGGTACCGAAGTGACTTACTTCTGTAGCGACGTAAGACTAGAAGAGTTACCTACAATACTTACTGAAAATAACATTACAGTAAATGAAATTGAAGCGTACCAAACAAAGTTAGATCCTTTAAAATTAAAAGACAGCGTAGAAGGTGTTATGTTTTATAGCCCATCTACAGTGCAAAGTTTTAAACAAGAAAATAACCCTACAGATACAACGGTTGCTTATTGTATTGGAGAAACTACAGCAAAAGAAGCGTCTAGACATTTTAAAGATGTTCGCATTGCTAAATTACCAACTGTAGAAAGTGTTATCGCATTGGTTAATGAAAACTATACGGCGTAAACATTATTACACACTATAAACTAAAGTATAATTAAAAAGTCCCGCTCTTGCGGAAGGCCATCATGATAAAAAACGATTTATTTTTAAGAGCATTAAAAGGTGAAACAGTAGAGCGTCCTCCAGTTTGGATGATGCGCCAAGCAGGTCGCTATTTACCAGAATTTATGGAAATTAAGGCTAAATACGATTTTTTTACACGATGCCAAACACCAGAATTAGCAAGTGAAATCACAGTGCAACCTATTCGCCGTTATGGTATGGATGCCGCTATTTTATTTAGTGATATTTTAGTGATCCCGCAGGCTATGAATATCGAGGTACAAATGAAACCAGATTTTGGCCCGTATTTACCGAATCCTATTCGTACGCAAAGAGACGTCGATAACGTTATTGTTCCCGATGTAAAAGTGGCTTTAGACTACGTGTATCAGGCCATTAAAATGACCAAAGAAAAACTAAACGACGATATTCCGTTAATTGGTTTTGCTGGTTCTCCATGGACTATTTTATGCTACTGTGTGCAAGGACAAGGGAGTAAAAACTTTGACAAAGCAAAACAATTTTGTTTTACAAATCCTATTGCGGCACACCAACTACTACAAAAAATAACAGATACAACGATTGCATACCTAAAAGAAAAAGTGAAAGCTGGCGTTAATGCTGTTCAGGTTTTCGATTCTTGGGGCGGTATGTTATCTCCTGTAGATTATCAAGAATTTTCTTGGCAATATATTCA
>JAGPVI010000177.1 GCA_018067115.1 Bizionia sp.
GTTCTATAGACTCAGACATTAATAATTCTTGGGACGATATTTCAACTAAAAATGATTTAATCGCTGCGGGCCACCAAATTGGAAAAGCAGAATTGCTGTTTAGTAAAGTTGAAGACAGCGAAATTGAAGTGCAATTAGAGAAATTAGAGGCTAGCAAAAGAGCAAATGAAGCCGCTAATAAAGTGGTAGAGCCTCAAAAAGAGATTGCTTCTTTTGAAGATTTTACAAAATTAGATCTTAGAGTAGGGACGATTTTAGAAGCTGAGAAAATGCCGAAAGCCAAAAAGCTTTTAGTTTTAAAAGTAGATACAGGAATCGATGTAAGAACTATAGTTTCTGGTATCGCCGAAAGTTTTAAACCTGAAGATATTATTGGCAAACAAGTTACTGTTTTAGTCAACTTAGCACCAAGAGCACTTCGCGGTGTAACGAGTGAAGGAATGATTTTAATGACCGAAACGGCAGAAGGCAACTTGGTTTTTGTAAACCCAGACGACACCAAAGCAACTAATGGCTTACAAATAAGTTAATACGAAATAAAGAGAGCACCTGCACTTATAATATATAACAAACGTTTTTTCTAATTACACCTAAAAGACTTCATAATCGCTATGAAGTCTTTTTTTATATACTTTTAATTTTAGTTTTTTTATAATATCTTTAATAGTCAATTAACTTTAATTTATGATGTAAGACACATCTGAATTATGTTAATTTTCGTACATTAAAGTAAACCATTATATCTTATGAAAAAACTATCATTTTTATTATTACTCGTCTTTTTGGTTGGCTGTGGCTCATCGAAAGTTGTACGTCAATCCAAGAAAGAAATTAAAGGAAACTGGGTTTTAAACTCAGTAAATTATGACAAAGCAGGAACTTATGAGGTCACGCTATTAAACGATGCTTCTAAAGCTTGTTTTGAGCAAAGTACGTGGTCTTTTGTTCCTAATAACAATACAGGTATCTATAGTATAGCAAATACAACTTGCGCCACTGGAGACCGTTATTTCAATTTCACAATTCAAGAAGTAGATGCGAATACGGGCTTGTATCACTTTTTGCTAAAACCAACAGATGCTAAAGGTAAAAGTGCAGATAATGCTGGATTTAGGTTACGATTATCGCAACTATCGGAAAGCACAATGCAGTGGCAACAAACAGTTTCTGTAGACGGTAGTCCTTTTACAATTAATATGAACTTTACAAAACTTTAAAAAAACTATGAAATCTATACTTAAAAAATCTATCGTAGCTGTATTCGCTGTATCACTTATTTTTAGTGTCTCTAGTTGTACGGCTGTAAAAAATGCAAATAACAAACAAAAAGGTGGTGCTATTGGTGCTGCTGGTGGTGCTGTTTTAGGTGCTATTCTAGGAAACAACATTGGAAAAGGTGGTAATGGCGAATTAGGAGCTGTTATTGGTGGTGTTGTTGGTGGTGGTGCCGGTATTTTAATTGGTAGCAAAATGGATAAACAGGCTCAAAAAATAGAAAATGAAATTCCTGGAGCACAAGTAGAACGTGTAGACGATGGAATTGTAATCACTTTCGACGAAAATAGTGGTGTGTATTTTGCAACAGAAAAGTACAATGTTAATGCCGCTTCTCAAGCGTCTTTAGATAAATTAGCTGCCGTTTTTATGGAATACCCAGATACAAACATTTTGGTAGTTGGGCATACAGACAGTGCTGGTGCAGAAGCATACAATATGACGCTATCTAAAAACAGAGCTTATGCTGTGACCAATTATTTAACTGGAAAAGGGCTAAGTAGTAGTCGTTTTACTACCAACTGGTTTGGAGAAAATCAACCAACTAACGATAACTCTACAGCAGAAGGAAGAGCTAAAAACCGTCGTGTAAACGTTGCTATTTTACCAAATGAGAAAATGATTCAGGACGCGAAAAATGAGTCTGGTCAAAACTAAAAATCATTACACTTTTTCTCGGATAATTAACCCGAGATAGATATATTACAAGCCTTATACAACTAAAAAGTATAAGGCTTTTTTTATGCTTATTAAATACATCATTTCACAGACCCAACTGCCAGAAAGCAGTATAAAAAACACCATACAATTACTTAACGATGCGTGTACTATTCCCTTTATTTCAAGATATAGAAAGGAGCATACAGGTAATTTAGATGAAGTACAAATTGGTGATATTGTAAAATATAAAGAACAGTTTGAAACTTTAGAAAAACGCAAAGCAACCATTCTAAAAGCACTTGAAGAGCAGAATGATTTAACACCTGCTTTAAAACAACAAATTGACCTCGCTAATAACCTAGTTACGCTTGAAGATTTATACTTACCATTTAAAAAGAAACGAAAAACGAAAGCCGATACGGCCCGAAACAACGGATTAGAGCCATTGGCAAAAATTATAATGAGCCAAAATACCTCCGACCTGGAAGGCATCGCTTATAAATATATAAAAGGGGATGTTAAGTCTACAGACGATGCCCTAGAAGGTGCGCGACACATTATTGCAGAGTGGATAAATGAACGCACAGACCTCCGAAATACAATCCGACAGCAACTGGAACGTTTCGCTATGATTTCGTCTTCTGTAATAAAAACAAAGAAAAACGACGAAAAAGCACAAAAATTTAGAGATTATTTTGAATGGGAAGAAGCGTTAAGTCGTATTCCTTCGCACCGCTTATTGGCTATTTTAAGAGCAGAAAAAGAAGGTTTTATACGCGTTAAAATTGAAATAGATCACCTACGTGCTTTAGAGAAAATAGAATCGCGAATAATTCGTTCTCAAAATGAATGTGCCAATCAGCTTTCAATAGCAATCAAAGACGCCTATAAACGTCTGCTATACCCCTCACTCTCTAACGAAGCCTTACAAGTCGCTAAAGACAACGCAGACACCTCTGCAATTTCTGTATTTGCTAAAAACTTAAAACAATTATTATTAGGCTCTCCATTAGGAGAAAAGCGTGTATTGGCAATAGACCCTGGCTTTAGATCAGGGTGTAAAATAGTATGTATTGATGCACAAGGGCAATTACAGCACAATGAAACTATTTATCCGCACCCACCAAAAAATGACAGTATTGGTGCTATGCAGAAAATAAAATCGCTAGCAGATGCTTATAAAATTGAAGCCATAGCTATAGGTAATGGAACAGCATCTCGGGAAACGGAGGCCTTAATACGAAAAGTACATTTTAAAAACGACATTCAGGTATTTGTCGTGAGTGAAGCCGGTGCCAGTATTTACTCTGCATCAAAGATAGCGCGAGAAGAGTTCCCTGATTACGATGTAACGGTACGTGGTTCGGTATCTATTGGGCGCCGTTTGCAAGACCCGTTAGCAGAGCTCGTTAAAATTGATGCACAATCGATTGGTGTAGGACAATATCAACACGATGTAGACCAAAATAAGCTTCAGAAATCCTTAGATATGGTGGTAGAGAATTGCGTGAATGCTGTTGGCGTTAATATAAATACTGCGAGTAAAAGTTTACTGAGTTATGTTTCGGGAATCGGCCCTAAATTAGCCGAAAATATCCTGAATTATCGTCAAGAAAACGGTGCTTTCTCATCGCGAAAAGACATAAAAAAAGTAGCCCGATTAGGAGGTAAGGCTTTTGAGCAGGGCGCGGCATTTTTGAGAATTAAAGACGCTAAAAACCCATTAGACGATTCTGCTGTGCACCCCGAAAGTTATGCTATTGTTAAAGAAATGGCTAGGGATTTAAAAGTAACTATTAAGGAACTTATAGGCAATTCGGCATTACTAAAACAACTCGACTTAAAAAAGTACCAGACTGAGACTGTAGGGCTTTTAACTTTGGAAGACATTGTAAAAGAGTTAGAAAAACCAGGTCTGGATATTAGAGCACAGGCAAAGGTTTTTGCTTTTAACCAAAATATAAAAACAATTTCCGATCTACAAGAAGGACAGTTGCTTCCTGGCATCGTAAATAACATTACCAATTTTGGCTGTTTTGTAGATGTTGGAATTAAAGAAAGTGGATTAATTCACGTTTCTAATTTAAGTGACAGCTTTGTAAAAGATGTTAGTGAGCACGTAAGCTTACACCAACAAATAATAGTGAAAGTTTTAGAAGTTGATATCGAAAGAAAGCGTATTCAGCTTAAATTACACACAACCTAAATCGTTACACTAAACGGCCTGTATTAACAGCAAACCAAAACCAAAACAAATAATAGGAAGCAGCAAGAGCACTACAATATTATGTTCTGCTGTTTTCATTTTATTGTATTTAGCATTCAACACTTTTCTGTTTTTACCACCGTATTTTATCCAATTTTTAAAGTAAATACCAATAGCTATTAATACGAATAATGTCCACGCTTTTTCGCTAGACATTAAATCTGCATGCAACTGACTTAAGAATGCTGCGAAGAAGCTCCCTAAAACAAAAGAAATCCCTATTTCTAATACAGAAATATAGACTAAAGCAATAGTATTAGCTTTTTGCTTAAACTTGCCTTTAAAATGGCTAAATACGGAGAAGAAAAATTGTTCGAGAACTGTCATATATTTAAAAAATAAAAAAACCTGCTAGCGTGTACTAGCAGGTTTTAAATGTATATAAATTATTTTATAAAATCTTAGTTTGCTACTATTGAAACATTATCTAATTCATAAGTACCGTCAATACCTGCATCTCCACCACCTACATATTTAAAAGCAATATGAGCAGTTCCACTATAACTAGATAGATCTATTGATCCTGAACTAATCCAATCTTGATAAAATGTAGCATCTGAAACAATTGAACCACTTAAAGGTGTCCACGTTGCAATAGCAACATCGGCCTCAACTCCGTTCCAATCTGTAGAGATATATAATTCTAACTCACTACCATCAGAGAAACTATTAGACGTTTCAAAAGATAAAAACTCATAATCAGAGGTCTCTAAATCTACTCCTGGAGTGATTAACCAACTTATGTTTTGTACATCTCCAGAGTTATAAGCTCCGAAACTTGCTACTTGACTCCCAGGATTTCCAGAATCGGTAGTTACAACAACTCTCCAATCTCTGTTTCCTGCTTCAATATAGTTAGTCCATCCATTAGCATTAATGCTTTGATTAGCTGCCATAGTTTCAAAATCTTCAGAGAATATTTCTGTAAAATCTGTTGGGTCTAATAATGAACAACGCGCATCTGTAAAGTTTACATCATTAATTGAGTTTAAAGCTAATATTACTTGACTACCGTCGAACGTTTTTGTAACAACCGCTGCAATAGTTCCATTCTTTATTGGAAGTGGTTCTTGCTTAAAAGAAGCAAAAGAGCTCGTTTCTAGTTGAAACGTTGCATAAGCAAGACCTTCACAAGCCTGCATAGTTCTTTGAGTATCGTAAGTTTCAGTAGGATCGAAATATGCTTTTCCCGCTAAGTTATCAGCAAATTCTACATTATCGACACTTACCAACATCCCCACGTTGGATCCGTTGATAGTAGAAAAAGTTTTTGATAGAGGAATCATATCAGCAGTTATTCCTGATCTTAATATTTTAGTTTTTACTTGATTTTCGTCTAACTGTTCTACTGTTGTACCAAATTGATCCGTTTCAATAGCACCACCAATAGTGTACACACCATTACCTACTCTTTCTTCACCTACATATAAACCTTTAAGGTTAATAAAAACCTCTCTACCTTTATTGAATTGGTTATAAGAATCCGATTGACTAACAATTAGCTTTAAAGCTTTGGTTGGGTTAGCCGGTGCATCTTGCATATAAAATTCTTTGTAAAAGTTACCCGTTGCATCTGAAGAAGACACGTAACCTTTAACGTAAATATCTGCCGTAATTTGCTCTGGTGCAGTTCCAGATGTATATAAACCTTGTACGAAAGTCATATCTACTTCTGTGCTTGTCTCTAACAAGGTTACTAATGCAGCATTTTCTTCGTTACCTAAGCTAGAAGGTACCGTAAAATCGTCGTCTTCGACACAAGATGTTATAGCTATAACAGCTACAAAACTTAATATTAATGTTAAAAATTTATTCGTTTTCATAATATAATATTTAATGTTTTTTTTTAATTTTTCTTCTTCTTTTTAGAACCTAAGGTACACATTTACGAAATAATTTGTACCACGTCCATACCAATATTTAGAACCAAAGGTTCTTTTAGGATTGTTTACATCGTCTTTTAGAGCTCTATAATCTGCTGTTCTACCTTGTTCGAAACCACCAGTTTTATATTTCTTATCTAACAAATTCCCTACACTTGCAAAGAACCCAACAAATTTATCACCTACTTTCCACGATTTACCACCCACTAAGTTTACAACCATATAGTCATCAAACTTTTCTTGCTTTAATAAATCTCTAGCAATACTTTCGTCGTAATCATTATAAGGAATACCATCTGCATCTAAGTAAAACTCTTCAGATCTTGCTAATGGACTAACGTCTACATACGTATTTGTAAAAAAGTTTGCTGTAGCACCAAACCACCAGTAATCTGGATCTCTGTATTCGAAACCTACAGAATACGCACGTTGTGGTCCTCCTGCTACTTTATAATCTTTTAAGTTTGCTGTTCTTAACTCTGTACCAGATAAGTTTGTTTGATTTCCAGCATCGTCACTCTGTATAAAATCATCTGAAGTAGACGTAATATATAGAGAAGGATTATTATCGTAAGTATACTGACCAACTGAAGCAGCTCCTTTAAGCTTAATGGTTGGTGTTACTTGCGCCTCGATACCTAATTCTGCACCAATGTGTTTTTTATCGGCACCTGCTAAAACCTCTTGTATAAATCCTGTAGAACTCCCTTGAGTAAAGAAGAACGACACCTCGTTAGCGTCTTCAATTTTTGTGTAAAAACCAGTTAATTTAGCGTTTACAATTGGAGAACGGAAAATATAACTAACATCTAAAGAACTAATTTTTTCTTCAGTAATATTTACCTCATTACTTTTCTTACCATTAATAACACCTATGTAATCATGACTTTCTCTAGAGTTAGTATACGTGTTTCTAAGATTTGGAGCTTGTGTAATATACCCTGCATTAACATCGAATAAATGCTTACCACTTAACTTATAAGTAAAACCTGCTTTACCACCAAAGCCTGTAAACTCTATTTTGTCTCCTTTTCCGTAAGAGTTGTTTATTTTAACACCATTTTCATCGGTTGTTTGGTTTCCATTTCTATATAACCCTTCTCTTTGATAATCGGTTTTAGTAACACTACCCGCTAAATAGAAATCAATTTTATTGTATTTAAATTGAGCTTGGGCATATCCCGCTAATTCGTTTGCATATAAATTGTAGTTATATCTAAATTTATCACCTTCGAATGCTACAGCATCTGGGTTGTTTTCATCAAAAGGATTACTACTAAAAGAATCTACGTTTAGCACTCCGTTAGTACTTCCTAATAAATCAATAATTTCTGCAAAATTTTCAGACCTTAATGTTTTATAATTAACAGATCCATTAAGGATAATATTATCGTTAATTTCTGTTGTTAAAATTGAGTTGAACGTCCATTGTTTATCGTCTGTTCTATCTTCATATAAAGAATACGCTGCGTAGTTACCGCTTATGTTATTAGTTACGTTAGCGTCGAAAATACGATCCCAATCAATTTGACCATTATTTACGAATTGTTCTTGCGCCGTATAAGCACCTGCATAGTCTGGGCCATCTGGATCTCCTAAAGAGTAACTTGGTAAATCTTGGTAGTAAGCAGGACTCGGGTTAGCTCCTCCTGGATAATCTAAACGACTATTTCCTATTTTACCAAATTGGTAGCCTACGTTAGTATTTAACTTGGTTTTGCTAGAGATATCCCAGAAATGGTTTAGCATTAAAATTGGCTCTTCCACCTCTTTAATACGCGAGTTTTTCTTCTCACCATCCAAATACCCCCAGTACTCATTATATTTAATTCCTTTTAAATCGTAAACTTCTTGTGTATTTGCAGACGATTTTCCGCGTCTGTTTGGTGCGTAAATAGAGGTGAAGTTAATACTGTGTTTTTCGTTAATTTTCTTCTCTACCGAAGCAAAAAATGAGTTTGAGTCGTAAAGCGTAGCATCTTGATACCCCTCGTCTCCCCAACGTCTTCCTGCCATTATGGTGTAAGCCCATCCGTCTTCCATTAAACCAGAAGCATAACTCGCCATTAAGCGATTTGTATAACTACGGTTTGAAGAGGAGTACGTTACACGACCACCTTCTCTATAAGATGAAGCTCTAGTAATAATGTTAGTAGACCCTAAAACACCTCCAAAATTATAAGTTGAAGGCTTTAAACCTTGAGTAAACTCTTGATTTCTAACCACATCGTTTAATCCACCCCAATTGCTCCATTGCGGGCGGCCTGTATCGAATTTGTTCATTTCAATTCCGTTCATTAAAACGGTACCGTTATCAGAATCTAAACCTCTTACTCGAAAGAATGAAGAGCTAAACTCGAAAGCTGCAGTACGTTGAAAAACGTCTTTTGAAGACGATAATAATCCTGAAATATTATCAGAACCACCAGTGTCGTCATTTAATTCATCGTCAGATAATGTAACAGTGAACATATCTGCCTGGCTACCTCTATCCACTTCAAGAGACATATCTTGAATGTTTAGTGTTTGGCCTTCATTTACAACAATTGGATATCTTTTAGGAAGAAATCCTGACTTAGAAATTTTAAGTATTTGCTCACCAAACGGAACCTGTGATTTAAAAAGAAACTCCCCAAAACCATCTGTTTGTTCTTTAAGTGTTGTTCCTTCAATTGAGATAGTTACATCTGGAATTGCCTCATCGGTTACAGCATCTTTAACACTCCCTTTTACAATTGTCTCTTGAGCGAGGGCAGAAAAAGATGAAATTAATCCAATTAAAAAAATAAATAAACTTTTTTTCATACTAGAAATAATAGTTAATAATAGTCTTTACCCTTAATATTTTTTATTTAGGGTCAACAAATTTACATTATTTATAATAAATATCTACTTTTGGCAAGAGATTTGTAATTTATAATAACTTTAACATAACATTCCAATTCATGAAAAAAATTCAATTATTGCTTTCAACGCTCTTAATCACTGCGTTTGTAGGAGTTAACGCTCAAGAAGCAAAGAAATATAAAATTCACACTGTGGCTTTTTATAATGTGGAAAACTTGTTCGATACAGAAGATGATACGACCAAAAATGATGAAGCGAGTCCAATTATGGAAATCAATTCAGACCGCGAAGGTATTTATAAAAAGAAAGTCAGTAATATGGCAAAAGTTATTTCTGATATCGGAAAAGATGACACCGGAAATTCGCCTGCTGTAATAGGCCTGTGTGAAGTAGAAAACCGACAAGTTATAGAAGACTTGGCAAACGATCCTGAATTACTTAATAAGGATTATGGCATTGTGCATTTCGACTCACCAGACCGACGTGGAATTGATGTGGCGTTAATGTACCAGAAAGCATTATTTCAGCCAATATCTAAAAGTTCTCATACTTTAAAAATTTTCGATGACACTTCTAGAAAGCGTATTTATACTAGAGATCAACTTTTGGTTACCGGTAAATTAGATGGCGAAACGATGCATTTTATTGTAAACCACTGGCCATCGCGTCGTGGAGGAGAAGAACGTAGTAGAGCAAAACGTGTTGCTGCTGCAAAATTAAGCAAGCGTATTGTAGATTCTTTACAAGTTATAGACCCATATGCTAAAATTATTATCATGGGGGATTTAAACGACAACCCTAATAACGCCAGTGTAAAAGACGTTTTAAAAGCCGAAAGGAAAAAGAAAAATGTGGAGTTAAAGGGTATATACAACCCTATGATTGATTTCTTTAAAAAGGGATTAGGCTCTAATGCTTATAGAGATAGCTGGAGTTTATTTGACCAAATGATGCTTACCAAACCTTTTATTGAAGACGGTTACGAGTCGTTTAAGTTTTATAAAGCGGGCATCTTTAATAAAAACTATTTAATAAATACTAATGGTCGCTATAAAGGCTATCCTTTTAGAAGTTTTGCAGATGGTGGTTTTACAGGTGGTTATAGTGATCACTTTCCTGTATATGTGTATTTAATTAAAGAGGTTCAATAAACAAATATACTTTAAATAAAAAAGGAGCTTGACTATATAGTCAAGCTCCTTTTTTTATGTTTTAAACTTTTAAAATCATTACATCCAGTTACTCCAAGGAATTCTAGATAGAATTAAAAGCATTCCTAGTGTATAAAAAATAGCTAACGGCTTAAATTTGGCTGTAGAGCTTAGTTTCTTTTTATGTTTAGAATACCCAATAGTAATAAAGGTGACTGCCAATATAGCTACAAACGGATGTTCTACCGCTAATAAGCGCGTGTACGAGGTTAACCCTCCCATACCGTTAGTTGTAATACTATTCAAGCCTAAAGGCGACGTAAAATACAATACCAAACCAATTAATATCTGAATGTGTGTAACGATTAAGGTGAACAATGCGATCCTAAAATCATTGTTACCGTATTCTTTTTTACCAAAATACTTAACTAGCGCATTTATTGCACCTACAACCACCATAAACACGACTAAATAAGCCCAATACGAATGAAGATCTTTTACTACTGTATACATATTCTTATATTTTTTTAATTAGAACAAATGTAATAATTAATACCCATAAAAAAACCGCTTCAATAAGATGAAGCGGTTTTTTAATTAAATAGTGTTTTATTCTAACGCATTAGAAGTTAAAACGGATACTTGTATTCCAAGTTCTTCCGTAACCAAAACGTCCATTATTACCTTTATTGATTCCTTTGTAGTTTTCAGTTGGATCTGCAGAGGCAGCATCCGTACCAAATACAGACTCTAAGTAAACTTCATCAAATACGTTGTTTACGTTTACTCTAAACTGAAGTGAGTTCGTTTTATCTTTTCCTACTAAAGCTTTAAAAGATAAACCAGCATCTACAGTATCGTAAGATGGTAAAGATACAGGAGGTGCTTCTTTACTAAAGTTCCCTTCTGAATGTTGGTCGTTATACCAGTTCCATGATGTATCGAAGCTAAATCTAGGTAAGATTTCGTAATCTGCAGTTATACCTCCAGTTACTTTAGCGGCTCCACCAACGTTTAACCCGTCGATATCAATTTTTTCTTCTTCACCAATTTGAACACCATCAGCATCAAACGTTCTTCTTGTAATGTCTCCTACATATTTCCAGTCTCCTAAAGATAAGAAACCATTCACTCTTAAGTTTTGCATTGGGCGAGTAAATACTTCTAACTCAACTCCACTGTGCACTTGCTTCTGACCTTGATTTTGGTAAGCTTCGTATGCTGCAGACTCTTGATTTTCACCATTAGTATTTGGCTTGGTTCTATTGTCCCAAATTGTATGATACACGTTGAAGTTTGCAGAGAATAATTCACCTCCAAATTGGTAACCTGCTTCTAAACCTGTAATTTTTTCGTTTGCTACAGCTGGATTAATTAAATCAACACTGTTTCTGTTATTGTCTAATAAGTTATCATGGAAAGGCTGACGAGAATAGTACCCCGCGTTAACAAATACTTTATTAGAATCGTTAATAGCATAAGCTGCACCAGCTTTTAAGTTATAACCAATGTTTGACACTTTATCAGACTCTGTAGTTGTCTCGTAATTAAACTCGTTAGTCACTAAGTGATCTTGATTAGATAAAGCTCCTTGAAAGAATGCAGAAAGTGCATCTTGAGAATATTCTAATTGACCGAATAAACCGTAATATGTAATCACTTCTTGATAGTTATATCCAAAACGCTCACCAACTTTATTATTAGTATTGAACATCATACCCCAAGGATCAATACCGTACTCCTCAGTAATAGTGTAATCGCCTAAAAATGTACTACCAGCGTTTACTGAATTTTGACCTAAAAATTCTGTAACCCCTCTAAAGTGATCTCCTTTGTAAGTTCTTACATCTGCACCAACATTAAGTGTTAATGTTTCACTTAACTCATTACTATAACTTGTTACTAAACCAAACCAGTTATGGTTGTTGTTAGAGCTACGTGCGTATAAAGCTTCTCCTGTATTTCTATCTGTTTGTAACGCTGCGAAAGCACCACGACCTAAAGAACCGTAAAGCACTGTAGATAATGAAGATTTATCGTCGATAGTCCAATCCCAAGTTAAGTTAGCTACTGGTTTATGGTAAATATTTCTTCCACTTGGATATTTCCCTTCGATAAGATTTGGGCTACTTACATTATCAACATTCCAGTCGTTATAACGTCTTCCTTTTTCTAAGAATGTTCCAATAGAACCTCTACCTGCTGCAGCATGCCATTGTGGAGCACCTGTTAACAATACGTTTAATGTGTGGTTTTCGTTAGGTTGGTAACCTACAGAGAAAAAGTAAGTTTGCCCTTGACCACCTGTATAATCTACATAACCATCACCTTGCCAGTGACCTAATAAACTAGAAAAAGACCATCCTTTTTCGTTTACACCTGTAGAATAGTATGCTGTTGTTTTTGTATAATCGTCGTTTCCAACCATTTGTTGTACAAAACCACCCTCTCTTCTATCAATTGATTTTGTTACAATATTTACCGTACCACCAACAGAAGAAATTGCTAATTTAGAAGATCCTAAACCACGTTGTACTTGTACTGCGTTTGCTACATCTAATACTCCAGACCAGTTAGACCAGTACATTTTACCATCTTCCATACCGTTAATTGGCTGTCCGTTTAATAAAAATGCTGTGTTTGTTTGGTCAAATCCACGTAAAAACATAGAACCCTCTCCAAATCCACCACCTTTAATATTCTGTACAGAAGGTGTAGATTTTAAAATTTCTGGTAAATCCCAGTTTCCAGCTTTTTCTTGAATTTCCGCTGCTTTAATAGTAGATACAGCCACCGGCGTATTTCTATCTTCAGCTAAATCGATAATTCCAGAACCTGTAATTACAACTTCTTCTAAAGAATTGTCTGATAATAATTTAATTTCACCGATTGAAGTATTACCATTAAAAGAAAGTGTTTTCTTTTCGTAACCTACATAAGAGATTGAAATTTTACCTGCATCCGAAGATGTTTTTAAGCTAAATAAACCGTCAAAATTTGTAGAAACACCATTTGTCGTACCTACTTCAATAACGTTTACCCCTGGTAAAGGTTCATTAGTCTCTGGATCTAGCACAGTACCTGTTACTATACTCTGAGCCATTGTGTTAGCAGACAACATTAATGTTACTGCAAAAAACAAAAATTTGATTGTGTTCTTCATTTTGTTAAATTAAGAGTTGAATTTTTTAAATTTTGTGCAAAAGTACGGTTTATCTTAAGTTTTTACTATTAACTTAAGGTTAACATTTGAATAATAATGCTAAATTAATTTAACAATCTATTAATCAGTAACTTGCGAATTTAAAATATCAACAAAGTTTTCAACAAAACGTTATTTTATGGACTTATAGTGGGCTAAGAGGTTGTTTGTAGAGGCATCATGGACGCTAGTTTTCTCTTCTTTTATCTCAGATAAGATTGTATTAGCCAATTGTTTACCTAGTTCTACGCCGTATTGGTCGTAACTATAAATATTCCAGATAATACCTTGAACAAATATTTTATGTTCGTACATCGCTAACAACTCACCTAGACTTTCAGGTGTCAGCTTATTAATAAAGATAGAATTTGTTGGCTTATTACCTTCAAAAACTTTAAACGGCAGTATACGGTCTACCGTTTCTTGTGTATTATTTTTAGCAACAAGATCACTTCTAACCTCTTCTCTCTTTTTACCGTGTAAAAATGCCTCGGTTTGAGCGACATAATTAGAAATCAATTTATCATGATGTGCCTGGTTACCATGTAAACTCTGTGCAAAACCAATAAAATCGACAGGGATTAATTTTGTACCTTGATGTATTAATTGAAAAAAAGCATGTTGAGAATTTGTCCCTGTTTCCCCCCAAACAATAGTTCCTGTTTGGTAGTTTACTGGCACACCATTTCTATCAACACTTTTACCGTTACTCTCCATTACACCTTGCTGTAAGTAACTGGTTAATTTATTAAGGTATTGAGAATACGCTATAACAGCTTCGGTTTCCGACTTAAAAAAGTTATTGTACCAAACACTTAATAACGCTAAAACAACTGGAATATTTGTTTTAAAACTTTCAGTTTTAAAATGAGTATCCATTTTATTTGCACCTTTTAACAGACTTTCAAAATTTGAAAACCCCAAAGACAAACTAATTGTTAAACCCACTGCGCTCCACAACGAAAATCGACCACCTACCCAGTTCCACATAGCAAAGATATTGTCTTCGAGGATACCAAAAGCTTTCACTTTTTTAACGTTTGAAGACACTGCAACAAAATGCTTCTCTATATCTTTTTGCGTGCCTGTTTTTAAGAACCATTCCTTTACAGTATTCGCATTTGCCAAAGTTTCTTGCGTAGAGAAGGTTTTAGACACAATAACAAACAAAGTTGTTTCTGGATTTAACTGCGCTAAAGTTTCGCTAATATGATCGCCGTCTATATTACTAATAAAATGAGCGTTAAGATGATTTTTATAAAAACGAAGAGAATCTACTACCATTGCTGGCCCCAAGTCACTTCCTCCAACACCAATATTTACAACATCTGTAAACCCTTTGCCTGTAAACCCTTTTTGCTCCCCATTAACTATAAGTTGCGTGAAGTTTTTAATTTTTTCTTTAACCTGATTAATTTCGGGAATAACATTTTTACCTTTTACAAAAACGGCATCGTTAACATTTGCTCTTAATGCGGTATGTAAAACAGCTCTGTTTTCTGTTTCATTTATAGGTTCGCCAGAAAAATACGCTTCGATTGCCTCTTTTAACTTTAGCTCGTTAGCTAAGTCCAAAAGCAATTGCATAGTTTCTTCGGTTATCCTGTTTTTTGAATAATCGACATAAAAATCCTCCCACGTAATGGTAAACTTATGTGCACGATCACTATCTTTTGAAAACAATGTGCTCATTTCAACATCTTTAATAGTATTAAAGTGTTCTTCTAGAGCTTTCCAAGATTTAGTTTGTGTAGGGTTTTTGGTAGATACGTTCATTGTTGGTTATTCTAAATCGGCAACGCTATCATTCTTTAAAGTTTCGCTTAGTGCATTTTCAATCACTTCCGATTCTTCAAAAATTTGGTATTCTATAGCATCTAATTGTTGCTTAATAGGCTTTATAAACTTTAAGTATTTTATTTTTAATTTATCTGAAATCGGTTCAGCATCTGGTAAATCTTGCTTAAACGGATCGACTTGTTTTCCATTTTTCCAGAATCTGTAGCACACGTGTGGCCCAGAGGTATTCCCTGTCATTCCTACCCAACCAATAACGTCTCCTTGTCTCACGAAATCT
>JAGPVI010000180.1 GCA_018067115.1 Bizionia sp.
CTTGAGAATTGAGTTTTATTAATTTTTTAAGCCCTTAAGTTGCTGTAACAAAAGGGCTTAAAAGGTATTGATAGAGTTATTTCTATTTTTATTTAAAATTATATTTTAAACCAAATAATATGTTCCCTTTTGGCATAGGCACTAAGTTTGTTTCGGTATATTCTGTGTTGAAAATATTATTAGCAAGTATTGACAACTCCATAGTTTTAAGTTTATAATTCACACTGGCATCGACCACTGCATAGCTTTCGCCTGAAGTTCTTTCTGCATATTTATAAATAATATTTTGGGACAAGTTTTCTAGAAACTGTGTTTGTAAACCTGCTGTTGCGTGATGTTTTAATGAGTTGATGGAGTACTTAGAAAAGTTGCTCACTTCTTTTAAATTATCTTTTAAAAACGTATATCCTCCTTTAATATTTTGGTTGAAACCTCCTAAAGTAAAACCATAAGAAGTATTAAACTCTACTCCTTTAGTGTTTAAATCTCTAATATTTGTGGCTTCCCATAAATCGGCTTCGTTTTCCTTAACATAATCTATTAATTTTTTAGAATCTCTATTAAAAACTGCTAGAGAAGCATTGAATCTTCCAGTGTTGAATTTTAAACCTAATTCTTCGGCTATAGCCTCTTCTGGTGCTAAACCTTCATTACCTACTGTGGTTGGATCGCTATAGTATAAATCTGTATAAGTAGGGATTCTATAGGTGTACCCTACGTTTCCGTAGATTTTTAAATCGTCATTTATGCGGTACCCTAAATCAATACCTGGAAAGGCGTGGAACTTAAAATCTGAAAAATAGTTTACGGCAACCCCTGGAGTAATATCTAATTTATCATTTAGTACTTTAAAACGGTGCTCTAAAAATAGGGTTGTCATAAATCGGTTTCTATCTCCTAAATTATTACTAGATAAATATACTTCTGAGACGTCTACCCCAAAACCAGTAATACCAAATTTAGAAGTGTACGAACCGTCTACGGCAGCACCAACTTTGTTGGTTTGATGAAGGTTTCTATAAATTGAAGGATTTTCTCTTACAAAAATATAAGTGTCTTGGTTTCTCTTCCAGTATACTTTTGGTTTTAGAGTTAAGTTACCATTTCTTATTTCTGTCGAAACACCAATTAAACTAGCTTGTGTTTCTTCGTATTGATTAATAGCAGATGGACTTGAATAGAATCCGTTTGCACCAAATTTTCTTTCTTGAAACGATGCGATAACATCTATTGGAGTGTTTTTTGTGTTGAAAGAGCTCTTAATAAAATAGTTCTGATTGTCATAATCGGTATTGTGTCTGTAGCCTTCAGATGTATTTCTAGAAACCTGTACTATATGAGAAGAGTTTTCTAATTGGCTAGCGACTAGAACAGACCCGTGAAGTTGGCCAAAAGAACCAGCTTGTGCATTTATAGATACTTGATTTGGAGTGTGCTTTTTGGTAACAATATTTATAGCGCCAGTAAAAGCATTTTGACCAAAAACTCTTGCTGCTGGGCCTTTAATAACTTCAACACGCTCAATAAGCTCTAGTGGTAATGCCATATTTAAAGTATGGTGCCCTGTTTGTGCATCCTCTACTTTTATACCATCAATTAATAATAGGGTTTGGTCGAAACCACCACCACGAATATATAAATCTGCTTGCATTCCGTTGGCACCTCTTCGCCTTACATCAACGCCTGCAAACTGTTGTAGTAAGTCTGCAACATTATTTGAAGCACTTTTTTTAATATCCTCTTTTGTAATAACTGTAATGGTTCTAGAGTTTTCAGAAAACGGTATATCAATGCGTGTTGAGGTGATAATTACCGAATCTAAAACCTGTTCTTGTTTTAAATTCTGTGCTTGTGTAGCTATAGAAAATAGAGCAAGCAAAATAAATAAGGGAGTCAATTTCATAATTAAAAGTATTCTTGTTTTTTTGATCGGCAAAATTACTAACTTTCCGGATCACTAAAGTAGTCCAGTTTTAAAACAATGGATAGTCCGGTAAATAACATATTAAAATCATTACTATATTTTGAAAAGTCGCCAAGTACTTCAATTTATATTCAAATAGCACAACAAATAATCAACGCTATACAGCGAGGTTATTTAGCCGAGGGCACAGTATTGCCTGGAACGCGTAAATTTGGCGCTTTGCTATCTATAAATAGAAACACGGCGGTTGCGGTATATGAGGAGTTGGCATCGCAAGGTTGGGTGGAGGTTATTGCTAATAAAGGGACGTTTATTTTAAAGCCTGAAAAGAAAACAGCAGCTATAAAAGGAGCGTCGCAAGGTTTAGATCAATTAAATGCATATCCAAAAACCGCAGGTTTTCCATTTCAGCCGTCTATTAATTTAGCGTCTACAGAGGAGTTTTCGGGATGTAAGTACGTGGTTAACGATGGGCAACCCGATTTAAGGCTACATCCTACTCATCAGTTTTCACGTTTGTACAGTGCGTCTATGAAACGGGTGTCGCTGGTTTCTAAATGGAATCAAACTCAAGAGCAGTCTTATACCACTTTTAGTACGGCTTTATCTAATTATTTAAATGCCACGCGAGGTTTTCATATAAAACCAGATAATATTGTAAGTACACGAAGTACAGAGATGAGTTTATATATTGTGTCCCAACTTCTACTGCAAAAAGGAGATGTTGTTCTTGTGGGGCATTTAAGTCATTACAAATCGAATATGATTTTTCAGCAAGCTGGGGCTAATATTATTACCATTCCGGTGGATAGCTATGGAATTGATGTCGACTTTATAGAACAAAATTTTGCCAAAAAAAGTATACGTTGCGTGTACGTCTGTGCACATAGGCAATATCCTACAACGGTTTCTCTTTCGGCCGAAAGACGACTAAAGTTATTGAAACTAGCAAAGTCATATGGTTTTGCAATAATTGAAGATGATTTTGATTACGATTTTCAGTTTGATGGTTCTGCAAAGGTTCCTATGGCCACTGCAGATGGGCAAGGGGTTGTAATTTATTTAGGAAGGTTAGGACAATCTTTTTTTCCTAGTTTTCAAATAGGCTTCGTGGTTGCTCCAGAGAATATTATTAATGAAGCTAAAAATTATTTGCAATTACTAGATAAAAAAGGGGATTTAATTCAGAAACAAATACTGCAAGAGCTTATAACTGAAGGCGAAATACAGCGGTTAATAAAAAAGAATATTACAGTTTATAAGCAAAGACGAGATTTTTTATGTGACTGTTTACAGAGGTATTTTAATGCCTACGCAATGTGGCGGGTGCCAGAAGGTGGTTTGGCTGTTTGGTTGCGTTTTCAACCGTCAATTTCACTTGTTAAACTGGCTGAAAAAGCAAAAGAAAACAACTTGTTTCTACCTAAAACCATACTATATCAAAATAAAGATATTTGTGCAATACGGCTGGGGTTTGGTCATTTAAACCTCGATGAAATTGAATGCGTTATTAAAATTTTGAAATTTTCTTTTAACGGCGTGTTACAAGAGGTTTAGAGTAAGCACTTATTTTAAGTCGAATTCAGTATTGCAATCTTCACACCTGTATTTATGTTTGGTGTAGAATGGAAGCGCTCCAAAAAGGAATCCTAACATAAACGAAAATAACGACTTGGCGTCTTTTATAGTCGAGAATAATTCTATGTGCGCACCTTTGCAGTTTGGGCAAGCAATGGTATCACCTTCGTCGTCTATAGAATATTTACTAATGGTTTCCAAAATGTGTTGTGCTTCCATAGCTTGGGTGGCATACACTTTTAGTTTAACACCCCCAATAGCATTGCTTACAAGAGGATCGGTATCTATGGTTAAACTGTCACTTAAAAATACTTGAATGCCTTCAGATTCCAATCGTCCTTTTATAATTTGGGCTTCTGAGGAGTATTGAAATCGTGCAATGGTTTTAAAGATATCACTCATAATAGGCTCTATTTTAGTGTCTTGATTCTGTCATATAGATAGTTTGCTATACAAAGGTAGCTAAGAAGACCTTAACTTGTTGGTTTTCTGTGTCCTAATTATGTGAAACACACAAAAAGTTTAGAATTGAAAAGGCGTTTGATAAGAGTAAAATACCTTATGAAATCAAATTTTGTTTTAATGGAGGAGGCTTAGGTTATTGAATGTATGATAGGATTGCTTCTAATTCAATTTTTAGAGAATCGCTTCGTGTTGGAGTAGGGACGGAAGGGTAAACAATTAATGTAAGAGGCCTAAGTAATGAGCACGATTTATATTCTGCTTCTATTTAGAACGCCCGAAACACTTATAATATGATGCTTATTTATTTTGAAATCGTTTTTAGGATACGCCTTCTTTAGTTTTTAAAGCCTCTTTGTCTATCCATTTGTAATCGTTTGCAATAGTGGCATCCAGTAAGTCGATATTTAATTCTTCTGATAAATTGTAAGCTATTTCTATAGCCGACTCAAAATTGGGTTCGCTATATAATGTAAAGTGGCGATTAGTATTATACCATAAATTGACGTTAAAAGTTAAGCCGCCGTTGTTTAATCGCTTAGTAAATATAGAGACGTATTCGTAGTTTTCAATTTTTACCCAACGGCCAATTTTAATAGGGCCAATTTCTTTAGTGGATCTAAATTTAGATTTTTCTAGGTCAATATAAATACAGTT
>JAGPVI010000194.1 GCA_018067115.1 Bizionia sp.
AAATAGAGGTGAGTGCTCATAAAGGCGCTTTTCTATTAGAAAAAGATATACTCTTTAAAACAGAAAAAGAATTAGATGAAGAAACATTAGAGGCATTGCATACAAACTTCGACTTTGCTAAAAGCGAACTTATAGAAGACAATTATGTACTAGCTTTTAAACAGTTAACAGAGATTGCCGTAAAGGCTATGTCGCCAGGAATTAATGATCCAGGCACTGCACTTAACGCTATAGATTACTTATCGCAACTGTATGTTTTAAGACTTAAAAAAAATGATATTAGCTACACCTATGTAGACGATATACCTTGGGTGTTTATTACTACTATAAATTTTAGCACGTTGCTATACGAAGCTATGGCTTCTTTACGAACGTATTGCAAGCATGATGTTATGCTAGTGCAACGCCTATTAATAATGCTAAACAATTTAAAACGATTAAGCACAGAAGATCGGTATACAAGAAGTATTAGCGAGGAAATAGAGAATCTTAAGCAAGATGCTAAAGATGCTATTAAAAATGAACGTGACTTAGCACTGATAACCTCCGAAAACTTTAACGTATAAAAAAACCAGCTCTAGAGCTGGTTTTTTTTACTATTTATAAATTTAATTACCTATTCTGGATTAACGACTAATCTAAAGCCTTCACCGTGAATATTTAAAATTTCAACTTTATCGTCTACCTTTAAGTACTTACGTAATTTAGCAATATACACATCCATACTTCTAGATGTAAAATAATTATCGTCTCTCCATATTTTTGTTAATGCTAATTCTCTAGGCATTAAATCGTTTTCGTGTAACGCTAATAAACGCAGCAATTCGTTTTCTTTAGGCGATAGTTTTACAGGGTCATTACCTTTATATTTTAAGAATCTAAGTTTAGAGTTTAAATCGAATCCTCCAATTTTAAATTCAAATTGCTTACTATCGGCAACAGTTTCTGTAGCTTTACGCTGCATTATTGCTTTAATTTTCATTAATAGCACTTCACTATCAAAAGGTTTATTTAGGTAATCGTCTGCCCCTACTTTGTATCCTTTTAACACATCTTCTTTCATTGCTTTCGCAGTTAAGAACACTATAGGAATATCAGAATTTTTCTCTCTTATTTCTTTTGCTAATGTAAAACCATCTTTATACGGCATCATAACATCCAAAATACATAGATCATAATCGTCCTTTTTGAATTTTTCAAAACCTTCCATACCATTTTTGGCATGCACGACTTCGTAATCATTCATCATTAAATAGTCTTTTAATACGGTTCCGAAATTTGGATCGTCTTCTACTAATAATATTTTTTTTTGCTGTTCTTCCATAACTTTATGATATTAGCGGAAGCTTTATTATAAAAGTACTTCCTTTTTCTTTTTCACTTTCAACTGAGATATGACCCTCGTGGTCTTCTACTATTCTTTTTACGTAGGCTAAGCCTAAACCGTGTCCTTTTACATTATGAATATTACCCGTATGTTCTCGATAAAATTTCTCAAAAACACGTTTTTGTACGGCTTTACTCATTCCACTTCCGTGATCTTTAATAGACACTATTATATTGTTTCCAACATTAACTGTTTCAATATGTATTTTCGGTGGTTCTGGAGAATACTTTACAGCATTATCAAGAATGTTAACTAATACGTTTGTAAAATGCGTTTCGTTTGCTAAAACAGATGACTTATCGGCTTTTAAATCGGTTTCAATAAAACCACCTCTATCTTCTACAATAAGTTCTATATGTGAGATGGCATCCTCTACTAAGTCGTGCAACCTTACTCTATCTTTACTAATATTTAATTCGTTTTTCTCTAGTTTAGAAATACGTAACACGTTTTCTACTTGAGCGTGCATACGCTTATTCTCTTCCCTAATCATAGTAAGGTAACGCAGCACCTTTTCCTGATCGTTAATTATTTTAGGGTTACGAATAGAATCTAACGCTAAATTAATAGTAGCAATAGGCGTTTTAAATTCGTGCGTCATATTATTAATGAAATCTGTTTTAATTTCAGAAATTTGTCGCTGTTTAACTAATTGAAATATTGCGCTTCCATAAGTTAATATAATTATTAATGTAAATACTACTGAAAGTAAAATCATTCCTATAAGCGTTGAAAAAATAAATTTCTGCTGTTCGGGAAAATTGATTAATAATTTATAATTATTGGAATCTTTTTCATTGTAAAAAATAGGAATTCCCATGGTTTCTAATCCCTGAAGCTCGAAATTTTCTGTTTGTATTTTCGTTGCCAAACCATTACTATAAATAGCAAATTCGTAATCGATATCGATATCATCTTGCAATAAACGCAATTTTAATAATTGGTTAATATGCTCTATCGACACCCTTTTATGAATGGGCCTTCTGTACGCTGTATTGTTATAATGTGTTTCGTAAACTAAATCTGCAGTCCTACTTAAATCACCAAATTGTATAACTTCAACATTTTCCTTACCATCAATCTCACTAGATTTATAAACCTTCGTTTCATTTTCGTTTATAATACGTTTAATACTTGTACTATCTAAACCAATATCAAAGAGCGATGATGATAATTTATAATTCTCTTCTAGTATTCCGTTTCTGTATACTAGTGTTTCGTTTGTGTTTTCGTCGTACTGTTTAATATATAGATTAGAAATAGAAGTCTCGTCTATATTAACAAGCTCCCCTTTATCTATTAAACGTCTTAACTTTAAAATATGGTCTTTGTATTCTTCTTTCTCAATTTTACTAGTCACGTAACGCAACGCTTTCTTTACGTTGAATTTAAATTGATCTTCCTCATTAGTTACCGAATTAGTGATATAATAACTCTGAACGAAGATTATCCCGCCTAGAGATAAGCTCATTAAAATGATTAATACAAGAAAAATTTTCTTCCTCATTATTCAAAATTAACATTTTAACAATGAGTA
>JAGPVI010000207.1 GCA_018067115.1 Bizionia sp.
TTAATAAAAGCATCTACACTTTCGGTTTTAAAATCGCATGCAAACACCGCAGTCTTAGGTGCAAAATTAGTTTCTTCTTTAATTACTAAGACAGGAACCGATGCCGAACGCACCACTTTTTCTGTATTCGAACCTACAAAAACTTCTGAAACTCCACTAGTACCATGAGAACCCATTACTATTAAATCTGCTCCATGCTCCTTAGCAACATCGTCTACCTCAGAAAACACTTTAAAGTTTCTTACAACATCAAGCACTTTTAAACCTTTTAAATAGTCTTTGTCTAAAAACTCTGCGAAACGTTTCTTCGTTAATTTAATTAAAAACAAGCCTTCTATAGAATCCGTCTCTTCTTTAATAATTTTAGCATCGCTAATCCCCATCATGTGGACTACTACGATTTCTAAATCTCTACGTCTAGCTATTTCTGCAGCAACTCTTAATGCATTTTCAGAATGTTGTGAAAAATCAACTGGTACTATAATTTTATTCATTGGTTTTATTTTTTATTGGATGGTTACTTTATGTTTTAGCAAATATATTTATTATTCTAATTATTAAAGGTGACAATTATCACTTCCACCCATAATAAGTATAAGCTAAAGTTAAGGATTCTAAAACAAATTGAATTGGTTTTTAGAAGAATTTATAATTCTAAAATTATATTTTAGTCCCAGATTGATTCATTTCCATTTCGTGATCGTATTTACAACATCCTGGTAATTCTTTGTACGCTTCTTCGCTACCAGCTACCTGATCTGTATCGTATCCCGAATTTGCAATAGCAGTGTGAATCGCCATTTTGTCTGTTGTATTTTCATCAAAAATAACTTCTATAGTTTTTGCATCTACATTCCAATTCGCACTAGAAACTCCTGCCACACTTTGCGCAGCTTTCTCTATTGTTTGCTTGCACATTCCACAGTTACCACGTACACCAAAAGTAGTTTCTACCATCGTTATATCTTGAGCTCCAGACGTCGCCATTTCTGTCTCTGGCGTTGCAGTTGTTTCAGTTTCTGCTTCTGTTTTTACCTCACTTTTACAGCTTGATACCATTAAAGCCATAATTACCGCTGCACTTAACATTGTTTTTTTCATAATTTTTAAATTTTAGTTTGTTAATTTTAAATTTGTTTTACTCTATACTATCTTTTACTTCACCACATTTTAGCATCGCTGCACCAAAATACGGATTTAAAACTTGTTTACTCGTACTTAACCAATAAGCACCTTTATCATTATTTACCATTGGGCAATATAATTTATATACTTCTTCATTTATTCCAAACAACTCAATAGCATTTTGTAACTGTAGAGATACCGTTTCAAAACTTTCACGTTGCCCTTCTATGGTTTTAGCGTCACGTGTTTTTCTTGCACTTACTTCCAACTCCATTTTTACACGGTCACCTTCCTTTTTGACCTCCGTACTTTTCAATTCTTTTAAAGGCAATAGATTCACGTTTTTAAATAGCGCTTCAGAAAACCCCTTAGCCACCTCAACATCATCCTCCACTAAAGCATCTTTTAATAGTATATACGAATTATAAACGATTTTTAGTTTTTTCTGAAATTCCTCAGACACTTTTAAGCGTTCTACTTTTTCAATTGTATGCGCAGAATGATCATCTTTTAACGCGCTAGATGTATTTGAAGCATTCATCATTGATTTCTTACCTTGCAACTGTGCTGCAGCATCTACTGTAAATGTACCATTTGTAACAATTTCCATTCCTGTAGATAAGCCTTCAACTATTTTATAACTGTCGCCAATTCTGTTTCCTAAAAGAACTTCTTTCATTTCAAAAACGGATTCATTAGGATTTGTTTTCACATATACTACAGAACGTTTACCCGTCCATAATACTGCAGACGATGGAATGGTTAACTCTTGTGTTTGACCTGAAGTAATGCCGCCATCTATTTGCCCCTCTAAAAACATACCAGGCTTAAAAATACCGTCTTTGTTATTTAAAACTACTCTTAAAGTTACGGTTCGGGTTTTGGTATTTAATGTAGGATTTATAAAATCGACTTTACCTTTAAATTCTTTATTAGAATAGGCCTTTGTAGTAACCGTTACCTCTTGCCCTTTTTTAAATAAGTCGATTTGATTTTCATACACATCAAAATGTCCCCAAACGGTATTAAGATTGGCTATTTTTAATAAAGGCTGCCCTTGTTTTACGTAATCGCCTTGCGCTACCATTTTTTCAGTGACTGTACCTGAAACGGTTGCATAAACAGGAAAGTTTTCTTTGACTTTACCTGATTCTTCAATTTGATTGATTTGATTTTCAGAAAGTTTCCACAATTTTAATTTATTACGCACTGCCTTGTATAAGGCAGGCTGTGATTCTTTAATAGAAGCTGCTGTTATAAGTTCTTGCTGTGCTGCATATAATTCTGGAGAATAGATAGTTGCTAATAATTGTCCCGTACGAATGTCTTCGCCAGTAACACTTACATTTAACCGCTCTATCCGACCTGAAAAGTAACTAACTTGAACAGTATTTGCCTCTTCATTCTCAACAACTTTCCCTGATAGTTTTATGGTATTTCCATCTGCTTCCCTTGCACCTATAATAGAGGTTTGCACATTGGCTAAGGCCATAGCATTTTCGGTGAGTTTAAATTCATCTGCTAACAAACCATCGGCACTACTTTCTGCTGGAATTAAGTCCATTCCACAAATAGGACAATCGCCAGCTTCTGGTTGCATTATTTGCGGGTGCATAGAACAGGTCCACATGGTATTTTTTTCAGAATCTGCTTCGTGAGCATGTGTTGTATCTTTTTTAGAATCGCCACCAAAAGCTATCCAACCTACAAATATTCCAATGGCCAGTAAAGCCACATATAATACTATATTTCTATTTTTCATTTTCAATTCGTTTTATCATTGCTTTCATTTCTTCTATTTCTTTGCGTTGCGCTTCAATAATTGCATTTGCTAATTTTTTAACTTCCGGATCTTGTATATCGGCCCTTTCGCTGGTTAATATTGCTATAGAGTGGTGAGGAATCATACCCTTTAACCACAGTACGTCTCCTACAACTGGTGCTTGTACTCTTACCAATCCTAAAGCTCCTAAAAACAATACAAAACTTGCAACAAGAATCGCGATGTTCTTCTTTTTATCTGTATACATTTTAAGCATAAATAAGAGCATAATTACAGCCATTGTAGAAATCCCTAAACAGACCATATAAAAACGCGTCATACTAAAATAAACGTGATCTATAGCATAGGTGTTTAAATACATTGTGATGTACATGGCGATAAACGATGCGCCCAACATTAAAAAGAATTTAGTATAATTCCCCATACCTTCTTTGCTTTGCGTGTGTTCTTGTGTGTTCATAAATTTTCGGTTTTGTGTTATTAATTCCTGTAAAATTAGTTAATAGCGAAAGGAAATTCGATTTTCACTTTTTCCCAACTCATACTTATTACACCCGAGTCTTCACCCGTTTCTGTTATCTTATACTCCAAATGCTCTTGAATATCTTCAGAGATTTCTGGTGTAACATTAAATCGAATTACATCCTCTTTTTCATCATAGTCGTCCTTTCCATGTTGATCCCAATTTTTATTGATCATTATAGTCCAATCACTTTTAGAAGGAATCGTAAAAAAACCATATTTCCCTTTTGGAAGCACTTTTCCTGAAATGACCAAATCTTTATCAGTTTCTATCCAAGTTGCCATATGTGCACCAGCTTGCCAAACATTGTTATAACCTACTAAACCTCCAAAAATAATGCGATCTCTAACTCCTGGTGACGAATAATCTATATGAATATGCGCATCACCAATCATTGCCATAGCTGATTTATGGGGACTTAACACTTTCTTTTTTGGTGCTTCTTCTTTTTCGGAAGTGGTAATATGATTTTTATGGTTCATCTTTTCTGACTGTTTTGGTTCATCTTTACAACTCAAAACGGAAAATGTCATTACAAGTATTACAATTAAATTTTTCATCTTTTATATATTATATTTTAATTGTTCTTAATCTTAAGGCATTCCCAATCACAGAAACTGAACTAAAACTCATAGCTAATGCTGCAATCATTGGTGATAGTAATATTCCGAAAAACGGAAACAAGACACCTGCTGCAATGGGCACTCCTAGTGTATTATAGATAAGTGCAAAAAACAGGTTTTGTTTAATGTTTTTCATCACACCGTGGCTTAAGTTTTTGGCTTTTACAATGCCGTGCAAATCGCCTTTAACCAATGTAATCATAGCACTTTCAATCGCCACGTCTGTACCTGTTCCCATAGCGATACCGACATCACTTTTTGCCAATGCTGGTGCATCGTTAATACCATCGCCAGCCATTGCCACAACTTTTCCTTCTTTCTGAAGTTTCTCTACTACTTTGAGTTTATCTTCTGGTAACATACTGGCTTGAAAGTCGGTGAGATTAAGCTCTGAAGCTACTGCTTGTGCAGTATCGTGGTTATCACCCGTTAGCATTATCACAGCAATTCCTTTATCTTGAAGTTCTTTAATTGCTTTGGCACTTGTTGCTTTAATCTTATCGCCTATAACAACATAACCAACAACTTGATTGTCGATTGCCAAATAGGACACTGTTTTACCTTGTTTTTGATAGGTTTTTGCTTCTTCTTCCATATTTGAAGCGATTTCAGCTTTAGCATAATTCATCATTTCTGGATTCCCTAATGCTACGTTTTTAGAGTTTACTTTTCCTTCAACACCTTTACCAGTAACAGCACTAAATCCTTCAGATTTTAAGACCTCTGCTTTCTGCTCTTTTCCATATTTAACGGTTGCTTCTGCTAATGGATGCTCCGAATTACTGTTTAAAGACACAATATATTGAAGCACTTCACTTTCTGAAAAATCAGTTCCAAAAGCACCTACTTTTTCAACGGTAGGTTTTCCTTCGGTAATAGTTCCTGTTTTATCAATGATTAAAGTGTCAACTTTATCTAATTTCTCTAATGCTTCTGCATTTTTTATCAGTACGCCATTTTGAGCACCTTTACCAACACCTACCATAACAGACATTGGCGTTGCCAAGCCTAATGCACAAGGACAGGCGATTATTAACACCGCAATAGCATTAACCAAAGCATAAACATAAGCGGGTTCTGGTCCCCAAATAGCCCAAACTGCGAAAGTGATTAGAGAAATTAAAACCACCACAGGCACGAAATAACCAGATACTTTATCGGCTAAATTTTGAATGGGCGCACGACTTCTACTGGCATCATTTACCATATGAATGATTTGAGAGAGTAACGTGTCGCTCCCTACTTTTTCAGCTTTCATCAAGAACACTTGATTCCCATTTATAGTACCACTACTTACTTTATCGCCTACAGTTTTATTAACCGGAATTGGTTCTCCAGAAATCATCGATTCATCAACGGTGGTTTCACCCTCTGTTATAGAACCATCTACAGGAATCTTATCGCCTGGTTTTACTTTTAAAATATCGCTTAATTCAATTTTATCGATACTGACCTCAACATCCTCACCATCCACCACTTTTGTGGCTTTATTTGGTGCTAATTTTAGCAATTCTTTTACTGCAGAATTGGTTTTACTATGGGCACGCGCTTCTAAAAGTTGTCCTAAAAGCACCAAGGTCAATATAACCGTAGCTGCTTCAAAATAAACGTGTACTGCTCCAGATTCGGATAGGAATTGCTCTGGAAAAACATCTGGAAAAAACATACCGAATACACTAAACAACCACGCTACTCCAGCACCAATACCAATAAGCGTGAACATATTGAGATTCCACGTTTTGATACTTCTATAAGCCCGTTCAAAAAACATCCAGGTCGCATAAAAAACAACTGGGATAGACAGTCCAAACTGAACCCAATTCCAGCCCTTCTGATCCATTATATCATACAATGGATTACTATTAAGCATCTCGCTCATTGCAATTATAAAAATCGGCAAAGTAAATACCGATGCTATCCAAAATTTCTTTAATAGCTTTTTATAGGTTTTTTCTTCCGAAGAAAGATCTGGCTCCATAGGGACAAGATCCATTCCGCAGATTGGGCAATCTCCGGCTTCATCTTTAATAACTTCTGGATGCATTGGGCAAGTCCATTGTTCAGAGTGTAGGGCGTTTAAATTTTGCTCTTCAACCAAATCCATTCCACAGACAGGGCAATCGCCAGGCATATTATAGGTTTTATCGCCCTCGCAATGCATCGGACAATAAAAAGTTCCATTTCCTTTACCTAAAGAAGCAGAAACCTCATCCTTTTTTTCGACGTCTTCTTTAGAGAGTGGCTCTTTATGAATACTATAACTTCCACCATCATTTTTTAAAGCCTCTTGAAAGGTTTCAATAGAAATGTGTGATGCCATTTCAATGGTCGCTTCAGCCTTTTCTAAATCGACCGTCGCTTTAGAAACACCTTCCACTTCAGAAAGTGTTTTTTCCACGTGGCTTCTGCATCCATTGCAAGTCATTCCGTGTATGTGATATATATGTTTCATTTGTTGTGTGTTTCTTTTTATGAATAATGTAATTCGCTACTAAAACCTTAAGATAATTAAAATTCAGCTCTGCTCCTTTCAATATTACTGCGTTAAATAATTAACAATCGTCGTTTGCACATAATAGGCTTTTACAGATTCAATTTGTCCCATCTGAAACTTCAATTGCAATTCTTGAATATCTAAAACGTCATTAAAATTAATAGTTCCTGTTTCGTAATTCTTAATCAGAATTTCTTCAGCATTTTCAGCTTGTTTTAGGTTATTTTTTTGTGTTTTAAATTTAATTCGCGATTGATTACGTTGCGAAATAGCTTTTGACAATTCCGAAGTTAACATATTCAAGCGTTCATCTTTTTGAGACTGTATTTCTTGTTTACGCAAGTCGTTTTGTTTAGTTTGGGATTTGTACTTTTTATTAAAAATTGGTATAGAAACCGACACCATAGGCATAATCATATCTTTATACGCACTGGTAATCATCGGGCTACTTTCTTGATTAATGTACTCCACTCCAAACCCTATCATTGGTCCACCTTCTTTTTGATTGAGCAACTCGGAGTGTTCAATCGACTCATAAAGCTTGTCGTATTTTAGTAACTCTGGGTTTAGTGTTAGAGCGTCGTAACCGTTAAAAGAATCATCTTCTGGAATGTCCATAGTGGTAACAACAGTCACTTCTTGATTATAATCGCGATTCATCAAACTATTTAAAGCGGCTTGAATGCCTTTGTTTTGTTGCGTTAAAACATCTTTCTCTTGGATGAGTTCGTTTTGTCTAATCTGTAACCGTAAAACGTCCACTGCTGATGCTTTGCCTACTTCTAAAGAGGTAAGCGCTAAACGTTCGTAAGATTCTAAAAGTGCTATGTTTTTATCCAGCACTTCCTGCTTGGCTCTAATTTCATAAAGCTGATAATAAAATTGAGAAACCGAAAGGGCTAGTTTGCGTTTGGCAATGGTAACTTCAACATATTGCGCATCGGCCATAGAGGACGCATAGTTTTCTCGTGCTGATATTGTCCCAAACCACGGCAACATTTGCATAACGGATACCCTAAAATTTTCCATAGGCATATCCATTTCTGGTTTTACAGCCATAATACCCACATTAAATTCGGTATTCGGCAAACTATTGACTTCATTCACTTTTTCGGAAGCAATCTGATACTGAAAATCAATCTTTTGAATCTCTGGATTGTTAGTTAATGCCTCATCAATGAGCGTCTGTAATTCTTGACTTTGAGCGGAAAGCACAAAGAGAAAAGAACTCAAAATTAACAAGGCTTTTATAGGTGATTTTATATGTTTCATTTTGTTCTTCTTTTAAGTTGAGATTCTGCTCTCCAGCAATACAATACCGGAACAACAAATAAGGTAATTAATGCAATTAGCATCCCACCAAAACTTGGAATTGCCATAGGAATCATAATATCGCTTCCACGTCCTGTAGACGTTAAAACAGGCAATAATGCCAACATAGTCGTTGCTGTAGTCATTAAACACGGGCGAATACGTTTTTCTCCTGCTTCGACTATAGAAGCTCTAATTTCCTTCTTGTTTTCTGGTGTATTTCTGTTGAAGGTTTGGGTTAAGTATGTTGCCATAACAACGCCGTCATCGGTTGCAATTCCGAAGAGGGCAATAAATCCAACCCAAACGGCAACACTTAAATTAATAGGATGCATTTGAAATAGTCCTCGAAGATTAGTTCCGAAAACATCAAAGTTTAAAAACCAGCCTTGTCCATACAACCAAATCATTATAAAACCACCAGCAAAGGCCACTGCTATACCTGTAAAAACCATTAAAGAAGTTGTTACTGAACGGAATTGGAAGTATAAAATTAAAAATATAATTGCTAAAGCTAAAGGCACCACAACCGATAAGGTTTTTTCTGCTCGAAGCTGATTTTCATACGTTCCTGTAAATTGGTAGTTGATACCCTTTGGCACTACTAATTCGCCTGAAGCTATTTTTTCTTTAATTAAAGCCTGTGCACCTTCAACCACATTTACTTCTGCAAAACCATCTAATTTATCAAACAATACATAGCCGACTAAAAAGGTGTCTTCACTTTTAATGACTTGAGGGCCTTGTTCGTATTTAATAGTTGCCAAGGCACTTAACGGAACAGGACTGCCTTTTTCTACAGGAATATAAATTTGCTCTAAATCGGACGGATTGCTACGTAATTCCCTTGGATAACGAACACGAACACCATAGCGCTCTCTGCCTTCAACGGTTTGCGTTAAGACCATACCACCAATGGCAACTTGTAATACATTTTGAACTTCTTCAATTGTAATACCATAGCGTGCAATTTTCTCTCTATCGATATCAATTAACAAATAAGGTTTCCCAACAATTCGGTCTGCAAAAACAGCTTCGTGCTTTACACCTTCGGCTTGTTTTAGGATACCTTCTAATGCGACACCAAAAGCTTCAATTTGTTTTAAATCTTGGCCTTTTACCTTGATTCCCATAGGTGCACGCATTCCGGTTTGAAGCATAACCAATCGGGTTTCTATAGGTTGTAGTTTAGGCGCAGACGTTACCCCTGGTAATTTAGTAACTCTTACAATTTCGTTCCAAATATCGTCTGGCGATTTAATTTCTGGTCGCCAATTGCGGTAGAATTCACCATCATTGTCTGGAATAAGTTGAGCGCTTTTAACATCAGTCAAAACACTATTTTCTATAGTATTTGGATTGCCAATGAATCTTCCATCTTTTAATTGAAATAACCCATCATCGTTCACTTTGTAACGCTGACGTTCGCCATTTTCGTTCAGCATATATTGCGGTTTATACTGAATGATATTTTCGTACATAGATAACGGCGCAGGGTCTAAAGCCGATTCTGTTCTACCTGCTTTACCTACAACGGTTTCAATTTCTGGAATACTAGCTACGGCCATATCCAATTGCTGTAAAACCCGTTTATTTTCTTCCACACCAGAATGTGGCATAGACGTTGGCATCAATAGAAAAGAACCTTCGTTTAAAGAGGGCATAAACTCTTTCCCTGTGTTTTTCATAATGAAAAAACCAGCAATAACAATAGCGGTTGGTACCGATAAGAATAAAATTTTATTGTCTAAACACCATCTTAAAATTCGTGTGTAATAATTTCTAAATAGAGAAAAAGCACCTAATAATCCGAAACAAATAACACCTACAAAAATGAGGTTAGTAAAAATACTTTTATCGACGCCTAAAGGTCGCCAGTATTCAGCTAATAAGAAAACAATAGCTAATGCCGAAAGGATAATATTGATAGCGTTGGCCCGTTTTTCATCTACTTTTTCTTGTAGTTTTAAGAGTCCAACAACACCATAACCGATTAAAATAACAGCTAACCAATAGCCATAAATAACTGCGGTAATTCCCGCTAATACTAATACAGCATTTAAAAGGTATCTAAAACTTTTTTTAATACTTTTCTTTCTAAATAAAAATGCTGCAAACGGCGGAATTAAAAATAGCGCAACCACTAAAGATGCTCCTAGAGCAAATGTTTTAGTAAATGCTAAAGGTCTAAATAATTTCCCTTCCGCGCCAATCATAGTAAATACCGGAATAAAACTAATAATGGTTGTCATAACCGCAGTTACAATAGCACCAGAAACTTCTTTTGTGGCCTTGTAAACTACTGTGTTTATGGGGTCTTTTCCATCGTCTTCATCGAGATGACGAATAATATTTTCGGAGAGTATTACACCAACATCCACCATCGTACCAATAGCAATTGCGATTCCAGATAAAGCCACAATATTGGCGTCTACATTAAAGAGTTTCATAGCAATAAAAACCATCAACACGGCAACAGGTAACAGTCCGGAAATTAATATCGAAGCCCGAAGATTAAATACCATAATGATAATGACCAAAATGGTTATTAATATCTCTAATGTTAAGGCTTCATTGAGCGTTCCTAATGTTTCTTGAATCAATTCTGAACGGTCGTAAAAAGGAACTATGGTAACTTGAGACGTTCTTCCATCTGATAATACTTTAGAAGGTAAACCTGCACTTAATTCGTTGATTTGCACCTTAACGTTATTAATCACTTCCATTGGGTTAGCACCATAACGAGCAACCACAACACCCCCAACTACTTCGGCACCTTCTTTATCTAATATGCCGCGTCGAGCAGCAGGACCTAGAGCGACTTTTGCTATGTCTTTAATTCTGATAGATGTGAAATCTTCGGAAGTGACAACGGCATTCTCAATGTCTGAAATTGATTTTACATAGCCCAAACCACGCACTAAATATTCAGCTTGATTGATCTCTAAAGTTTGTGCACCAATGTCTTTATTGCTTTCCTTAACCGCCTTTACAACTTGGTTGAGTCCGATGTTGTATTGACGCATCAATTCTGGATTCACATCAATTTGATATTCCTGAACATAACCACCAATGGAAGCTACTTCGGAAACACCACTAGCAGACGACAAAGAATACTTTACGTAGTAATCTTGAATGCTACGTAACTCATGTAAATCCCAGCCACCCGTAACATTGCCGTTTTCATCTCGCCCCTCTAATGTGTACCAAAAGATCTGACCTAAACCTGTTGCATCTGGTCCTAAAGCAGGATTAACATCTTCGGGCAGCAAACCACTAGGTAATGAGTTTAGTTTTTCAAGAATTCGGCTTCGACTCCAATAGAATTCTATGTCCTCTTCAAAGATAATATAGATACTTGAAAAGCCAAACATAGACGAACTACGAATGGTTTTCACACCTGGAATTCCGAGTAATGAGGTTGTTAAAGGATAAGTTATTTGGTCTTCAATATCTTGTGGCGAACGACCGTCCCATTTAGTAAATACAATTTGTTGATTTTCTCCAATATCTGGAATAGCATCGACTGCTACAGGATCACTTGGTAAAAATCCAGTATCCCAATTAAAAGGTGCGTTTATGGTTCCCCATCCTACAAAAAGGACAAGTAGCAGAACAGCTACAAGCTTGTTCTCTATTAAAAATTTAATGCTTTTATTTAGCATGAGTTGTGATTATTAAACAGTTAAACTTGGATGTTAAGAAAACACCGAATACAGCAAGTTATCCTCACAAAAAAATGGAAGGATACTAAAGTTTATTGTTTAAAAAATCAAATAAGGTAAGTCTCGTCTAGTTTGTAGAGCTCTCTGACGACGAGTGGTGATCGGTAATCTATATAATTAGTTTTCTCTTTGCTGATTGTTGTAAAAGTTCTCGACTGGGTAACATAACGCGAGAAAATCAATGGTGTCATTTCCGGCTGGAACTGCAGTCCCTGGCGGGTAGCCTCCAGCCAGAAGCGCTGCATGGCCCGCCCCCCCTGGAGATAGTCGTCCACCGACTGCAGCGGTTGGTCTGAAATAATGAAAAAATGTGCAGCGCAACCCAGCGCGGTGCGCCAGTCCATTTGCAGGCGAGGCAGCCAGGTGCCGGCAAAAAACCGGTTCATAAACTGCACACGCTCCCAGCTATGCAGTGCCCAACGCATGATCTTGCGCGTAGGAAGGTCGAGACCCAGGGCGCCTTCGGGGATGTGTTCG
>JAGPVI010000216.1 GCA_018067115.1 Bizionia sp.
TTAAGTGCTACTTACGACGATGGATTACCTTTTTTAGGTGCTATAGACGCGCCAAATATTTTAGGGGTAAACAGCAATTACATACACAATGCAGTACCCTTGAATGGTCGAGATGCCCGCCAAGGGTTACCTCCATTTATAACCTCTTTTTTTAGTCAGAACATAGATATTATTCAAGATAATATTAATACTGTAAGTCTGCCGCTATGTACTGGAGATACGTACACGCTAACAGCAGAAGATATTCCGGGGGCAACGTATAGCTGGACCAAAGATGGTAATGCCATTGCACCAACAAACCCAACTATTCCTTACGAATTGGAGGTTACCGATAACGGATCGTATGAAGTAGTTATTGACTTACAGAACGGAAACTGTAATACTCTGGAAGGTTTAGCCATTGTTACCTATTACGCTGTCCCTGTAGCTAATCAGCCAAATCCAGTATCAGTTTGCGATGTCGCTAACGATAATTCTGAAAACATAGACCTAAGCTTATTAGATCCTGAAGTGCTTTTAGCTCAAGATGCAGCAACATTCAGCGTAAAATATTTTGATACACAAATTGAGGCCGATGCCAATGAAAATGAAATTCTAGGCAACTACACATTATTATCATCGTCCGATACTTTAGTCGCTAGAATAGAAAATAATAGCAATCCTAATTGTTACCAAACAACAACGTTTACTTTAACAATGACTGCTACCCCAACACTTTTAGGCTTAGAAGATTTTAATGGTTGTGATGCCGATGCGAATCCTACAGATGGTTTTTCTGAAACAGACCTTAGCAGTTTCAATGCGGTTATTTTAGACAGTCAAAGCTCAACCGATTTTACAGTATCTTACCACAGCTCTCAAACTGACGCTGTTAATAATACTGCTGCTTTAGCAACTAACTACACCAATCAAACAGCATTTACCGAAACTATTTTTGTACGTGTAGAAAATATAAATAATGCATTGTGCTTTGAAACAGGTTCATTCCAATTGAATATAAACCCTATTCCCGAAGTTATGGCAAGTAGCTTATTTCAGTGTGATGAAGATGGCATAAATGATGGTTTTACTACTTTCAATTTAACCGAAGCTAACGCCACACTGTTAAATAACGAAACAGAAAATAGTATAGTTTCTTACTTTTTAACCGATGCCAATGCACAAAGTAACACCAACCCATTAAATGCTGAAGAGTATAATAACATAGAAAACCCACAAACCATTTTTGTACGGGCATCGAATACAGAAACGAATTGTATCAATTTTACGACCTTAACTATTGAAGTTAGTACCACACAAATTAATAATTATGTCGCAGATCCCGTGTGCGATACTCTAGATTCTGAAGACGGTATCCATACCTTCGAGCTTAACACATTTACAGATGCTATTCTAGCTGGACTACCTCAAGATTTGGCTATTAATTATTACGAAAGTTATACTGATGCCTTATTAGAAGTTAATGCTATAATTCAAGCCGGTGCTACAAATCCAAGTTACCAAAACACGACCCCTTACTCGCAAACAATTTTTGTACGCGTGGAAAATGATAACGCGTGTTATGGTATTAGCGAAGTGTTACTAACTATAAATCCGTTACCAGAATTAGCCAATAATGAATCACTTCTATATTGTTTAAATGAATTCCCTGCCCTACTAACTTTAAATGCGGGAATTATAAGTTCCAACCCTAATAATTTCCTATACGATTGGTCTACGGGAGAAACAACTCAAAATATAAACATCAATGAGGTAGGAACGTACGCGGTAACAGTAACAAACCCAAACACCAACTGCTCTAAAACGCGAACAATTGTAGTTGAACCGTCAAACATTGCAACGATAAATAGCATAGAAATTACAGATAGTAGTATTCGTAATAATAGAATAACTATCTTAACCACTGGAGAAGGCGATTATGTTTACGCTTTAGTTAACGAAGCAGGAGAAACGACTGCTTTTCAAGAAAGTAATACGTTTAGCCCATTGTCACCAGGCATTTATACTGTAGTTGTAAAAGACGTAAAAAATAACTGTGGTATTGCAAACCAGACCATTTCGGTAGTTGGTTTCCCGCTTTATTTTACACCCAATGGTGATGGCGTAAATGATACGTGGCAAGTTTATGGGGTAAATTCTCAATTTCAGGCAAAATCTGATATAAAAATATTTGATCGCTACGGTAAATATATCACAACCATAAAACCATCAGGTCGCGGTTGGGACGGTAACTATAACGGTAACCCAATGCCATCTAGTGATTATTGGTTTGTCGTAAACTTAGAAGATGGTCGTATTTACAAGAGCCATTTCACATTAAAAAGATAAGATGAAACACTTTATTTACACGTCGTTTTTAGCTCTTATTTTGAGTTTTACCAGTGCTAGTCTTAGCGCTCAAAATGAAAGTGCTTTTTGGTTTTTTGGTCAAGGTGCAGGCTTAAATTTTAATACTGGATATCCTGTTCCTGCGCTAGATGGAGAATTAAACACCGAGGAGGGTTGTGCGAGCATCTCTTCAAAATTGGGTGAATTATTGTTCTATACTGATGGCGTTACCGTTTGGAATAAGAATCATCAAATACTGAGTAACGGTACAGGTTTAACGGGAGATGCTTCGAGCACGCAATCGGCTATTATTATTCCTAAACCAAATAGCGCTTCTATTTATTATATTTTTACCGTAGATGGGCGAGCAGGATCGGATGGCTTGCGATATTCGGAAGTTGATATGACTCTTGATAACGGCTTAGGAGCTATAACCTCTACTAAAAACGTAATGTTACTTAGCTCGTCTACAGAAAAAATAACTGCCGTTGAAAGTGCAGATGGCGAAAGCGTTTGGGTAATTGGGCATAAATGGAACAGTAACGAATTTGTGTCCTACTTAGTGAGTGCTACTGGCGTAAATACAACACCAATAATTAGTGCGATAGGTTCTTTTCATCAAGATATTATAAATAATAGTATTGGTTATTTAAAAGCGTCTCCGAATAAAGAAAAAATAGCCTCTGTAAAATCTTATACTAATGGTATTGTAGAAATTTTCGACTTTAATCCAGCTACGGGAGTTTTAACAAATCCTTTATTAATTGATAATTTCATCTCTGATGATTTAGGCCCTTACGGTTGCGAATTTTCTCCAGATAGTAGAATATTGTATGTCACAGAAATTATAAGAGATAATGATAATTTTTCGAAAATCCATCAATATGATCTTACCGCAGGCAATGCACAACAAATAATAGATTCTGATACAGTTATTATTGAAGAAGAAGGACTTTTAGGGGCTTTACAACAAGCCATAGACGGAAAAATATACGTTGCCAAATCCGGTTCTAATACTATTGGTGTTATTAATTCACCAAATGTTTTGGGCTTAAATTGCAATTATAGTCCCGCAAGCGTTAGTCTAGGACAAAATAATATTTCGTCTTTAGGATTACCTCCTTTTATTCAATCGTATTTCTTTGCAACCAATGTATTTAATAACACTTGTTTTGGAGATACCACACAATTTAGTATCGATACGGCCTCTAATATTACTAGTATTTTGTGGGATTTTGACGATCCTGATTCTGGTGCAAACAACACGTCTAATAGCATGAATCCTGGTCACGTATTTACGGCACCAGGCAATTACAATATTTCTATAACTTTTGTAGTTGATGGTGAAACGCAAGTTTTATACCGCCTACTAACCATTGCCAACGAACCACCAGTTCTCGATTTACCGCCTTTAGTGGTTTGCAACACTAACGATTCTAGTGCTACGAGTTTTAATTTAATTAATGCAATTCCTGTTAGCATACAGGATAATCCCGATTTAAATTTTAGTTTTTTCACCACCGAAAATGATGCTATTGCCCACACCAATCCTATTTTAAACCCTTTAGCATTTACAACAACTAGTAATACTACTGTTTTTGTGAAATTAAATAATGCGAACGGAAATGGATGTTACAGCATTAGTGAACTCGACATTCAACTTTTAGATTCCCCCAATATTGAAGACTTTGAAGATGTGTTCTTTTGCGATAACGGCAATACCTCTGTTACCTTAGATGTTGGATATTTACCTTCACCACTGAGTAATTACACCTTTGAATGGTCTGTTTCGGGACAAACAGGGTCGCAAATCACTGTCGATACAGCTGGCACCTATACTGTAATAATTACCGAAAACGCTTCCATAACCACTGAAAACCCTGACGGTTGTTCGGCAATAAGAACCGTTGTTGTAAGTGCTTCTAGTGCAGCCACAATTAATACTGTAGAAACAACAGGAACTAATGCCCTTATTAATGTTTCCGGATTAGGTGATTACGAGTTTACTTTAGACACCCCCAACGGAATGTATCAAGATTCAAATTATTTCTCTAATATAACCCCTGGAATCCATACGGTTTTCGTTCGCGATAAAAATGATTGTGGTACTGTAGAAATTTCGTTTTCTATTATAGATTTCCCGCCTTACTTTACGCCTAACGGAGATGGTGTTAACGATTTTTGGCAAGTCTATGGTGTTTCGGCAACCGTAGAACCCAATACCGTTATTCATATTTTTGACCGTTTTGGTAAATTTATTACCGAAATAAAACCATCTAGCCGTGGTTGGGATGGTACTTATAATGGAAAACCAATGCCTACTAGCGATTATTGGTTTTTTGTAACTTTAGACGATGGGCGAATCTTTAAAAATCATTTCACTTTAAAACGTTAACAATACAGAAAAATAAATTGTACTTTTAAGGTAGATTTTTACCAAAATGTTACGAACCGTTTATTTTTTAATAGTATTACTTTGTATTAATAATGAAATGTTTAGCCAAGACATTTCATTGTTTCAACAATTTAATGGGCGTTACGATTACACAGCAATTGGCAATACTTTAAACGCTGCAGAAAATAATTTGGTTCAAGATTTTTGCGAAACGCTACCCTCCTCTCAAGCGAATTTAAGCCTAGACACAGACTGTACCATTATTGCTGCATATTTGTATTGGGCCGGTTCTGGAACTGGCGATTTAGAAGTGAGCTTTAATGATTCTTTAGTTACAGCAGACAACATTTATATTACAGATTATTTAGATTCTACTTACGGTACGCTTAATTATTTTGCGTGCATGGCAGATGTTACCGACCAAATTTTAACGTCTGGAAATACAGACTATACACTCTCAAATTTAGACATTTCTAACACGCTAACCGACAACCCTGGATATTGCGGAAACCGAACTAATTTTGCAGGGTGGAGTCTTTATATTATTTATGAAAATCCCGCATTACCTTTAAATCAAATTAATTTATTTCAAGGTCTCGAAATTATAAATAGAAATGTCCAAGAAAAAGTAATACTCTTAGAAAACGTAAATGTATTGGACAATGAAAATGCTAAAATAGGATTCTTAGCTTGGGAAGGCGATAACGCCTTAAATTATGGCGAAAGCTTATCTATTAACGGAAACATTATTTCTAATCCACCATTAAATGAAGCCGATAATGCGTTTAATGGCACCAACTCCTTTACCAACTCAAACACCTTTTATAATGGTGATTTAGATGTCTATAGCATAGAAAATAATATCGCTATTGGAGATACTACCGTTGAAATAAAATTAACAACAGGCGGATTGGATGACAATGGTTTTTTTCAAGCGGATTTAATCCTGCTAAATAACATTATTA
>JAGPVI010000232.1 GCA_018067115.1 Bizionia sp.
GTAAGTAGAATAGTTCAAATGATAAATTATAGTAACAAAGCCACCACTCACCATTCACTAAAGAGGAAGTATATTAGAAATCGAGTAGAGAGTAGAATAGTTCAAATTATAAATTGTAGTAATAAAGCCACTATTCACTCAAGAGAAAGTATATTAGAAATCGAAGAGTAAGTAGGATGGTCTGTTCGTGGGCTCACGTTGGTGAATGTTAAAATGATTTATTCAAAATAAGATATTAATCTATTATTAATTTATGAATCATAAAGATCTGGAAGTTTGGAAAACAAGTATGGATTTAGTGACGTTAATTTACAACTTAACTTCATCATTTCCATCTGAAGAAAAATTTGGATTAGTAAGCCAGATGCGCAGGGCTGCGGTTTCTATTCCTTCGAATATTGCAGAAGGATCGGCGAGAAAAGGAGATAAGGAGCTCGTTCAGTTTTTAATGATTGCAATGGGGTCTCTTGCAGAGTTGGAAACACAATATTTATTAGCAGTAAGGCTTAAGTTTACAGAAAACAGAGTTGACATTGAAAAAAAAATCTCAGAGGTTGCAAAATTGCTTTTAGGATTTAGGAATTATGTTAGGGATAAAAGAAGTGAATAGTGAATGGTTCGTTCGCAAGCTCACTTTTAGTGAGTAGTAAGTAGAATAGTTCAAATGATAAATTATAGTAACAAAGCCACCACTCACCATTCACTAAAGAGGAAGTATATTAGAAGTCGCGTAGTAAGTAGAGTAGTGCAAATAATAAATTATAGAACAAAGCCACCACTCACCATTCACTAAAGAGGAAATATATTAGAAGTGGAGTAGAGAGTAGAGTAGTTCAAATGATAAATTATAGTAACAAAGCCACCACTCACTATTCACTAAAGAAAAAGCATATTAGGAGTAGAGTAAAGAGTAGAATAGTTCAAATGATAAATTGTAGTAATAAAGCCATTTAATAATGACATCAAGTAATACCATACTAAAGGTCGAAAATATCTCTAAGCAATACCGTTTGGGGCTTGTGGGCACGGGAACTATTAGGCACGATTTGAATCGCTGGTGGTCTCGTGTGCGTGGTAAGGACGATCCGTATTTAAAAGTGGGTGAGGTTAACGATAGAAGTACTAAAGGGGCTAGCGACTACGTTTGGGCATTACAGGATATTAATTTTGAAGTGAAACGTGGGGAGGTTCTGGGTATTATCGGTAAAAATGGCGCAGGGAAATCAACACTTTTAAAAATACTATCTAAAGTCACGTCGCCAACCACAGGAGAAATAAAAACACGGGGACGCATTGCGTCGCTGTTGGAAGTGGGGACCGGATTTCACGGAGAAATGACGGGTCGCGAGAATATCTTTTTAAATGGTGCTATTTTAGGAATGACCAAAAAGGAAATTGCTAATAAAATTGACGAAATTATTGCCTTCTCAGGTTGCGAACGTTATATTGATACGCCTGTAAAACGGTACAGTTCGGGTATGACCGTAAGATTGGCTTTTGCCGTTGCCGCTTTTTTAGAACCCGAAATATTAGTAATTGATGAGGTATTAGCCGTTGGTGATGCTGAATTTCAGAAAAAAGCCATCGGTAAAATGCAAGACATTAGTCGTGGCGAAGGGCGCACTGTTATTTTTGTGAGTCATAATATGGCGGCAGTGAAGAGTTTGTGTACGCGGGGTATTGTTTTGAGGAATGGAGAAATTACATACGAAGGAAATGTAGATTCTTGTGTAAGTAACTATTTGAAAACTGAGGAGAGTAATAAAGATCAGCTAATAAAGTTAAAAGAAAGAACGGGAAATAAGTTGCTTTTTTTTACAAAATATAAGGTGTTTGGAAATTCGAAAAATGAAAAACCAGTAACTGGAGGAGATTTAGTTTTTCAATTTCATTTTTTAAATAAACAACATATAAAAAGTGATCGTATTTCATTTGATATGAGAATCGAAGATGATTTTGGACAAAGATTAGGCTGGGTTAGTAGTAATGTTTTAAAAAATATAACGTCAAAAACACCAAATCAATTAGAAGTTTTTTTTCCTCTAAATAAATTTAATGTAGGACTTTATCTGGTTACTATTTATATAACTGTAGATAATGTTTGCGCAGATTTAATTGATAATGCATTCTCTTTTGAGGTAGAAGAGGGTGATTATTATGGAAACACGAAAAGGATACCGAGTGTACAAAGTAAAATTGTACACGATTTTTCTATTTTATTTAATGAGACTAAAAATGAAGAAGTTTAAGAAATTAAGGAAGATATATAGAATTGTTTTTCCTTTTAAATATACTCAGGAATCATTATTTGAGAACAGAATTAAAAACAATCCCAAAGTGGAAGTTTTTAAGTTTATTGAAGATAATGTGGTAGTCAAAACAACTCATAATATCCCTTTAATGATTAGAAGTTATATGCACAGTGATATAGATGTTTTTGAACAAATATTTAATGAGGAGGAGTATAATATAATATTAAAATTAATTTTAATTAATTTTGAAAATGAAAATGAAATTGTAATTATTGATGCTGGTGCTAATGTGGGATATACATCAGTTTATTTTAAACACTTTATAAAAAGAGCTAAAATATTTTCTATAGAACCTTCAAAAGAAAATGCTCGCTTCTATAGAAAAAATGTTTTTGCTTTAAATAATTATAAAGATGTAAAATTATATGAGTGTGCTTTAAGTAGCAAAAGTGGTATTAATTATTCTCTTACAAGAGATTTTAGAGATGGTAAAGATTGGGCTATATCGACTATAGAATCAAATAAAGGTGAAGTAAAAGGAATTACTATAGATGAAATAATAGCAGACAATAATCTTACTAAAATCACTTTTTTAAAAATAGACATTGAAGGTGCAGAGCGTTTTATTTTTACAGCAGAAAACAACTTGTCTTTTTTAAGTAAAACTAAGATTTTAGCAATAGAAATACATGATGAATTTGAAATAAGGGAATCTATATATACTTTATTAAAAACTAATAATTATTTATTACTAGAGTCTGGAGAATTAACTATCGGCTTAAACAAAGATTATTTATAGTAATGATA
>JAGPVI010000238.1 GCA_018067115.1 Bizionia sp.
AGATTGATACGGTAATTTTAGGTCGCGATCATCATGATGTTTCAGGGACAGACTCTCCGTATCGTGAAACGTCAAATATTTATGATGGCTCAAGGTTTACAGCAGATATGGCCATTCAAAATGTTATTGGTGACAGCTTTCGTGGGGCTACTTGGGTAAGCATACACAATGGTGGTGGCGTTGGCTGGGGAGAAGTTATAAATGGTGGTTTTGGTATGGTTCTTGATGGTACTAAAGAGGCGTCAAAGCGCTTAAAATCAATGCTATTCTGGGATGTTAACAACGGGATTTCTAGACGTAGTTGGGCAAGAAACGAAGGTGCTGTTTTCGCAATAAAACGCGCTATGGAAATGGAGCCTAATTTAAAAGTAACCTTACCTAATTTAGTAGATGATGCGATTATAGACGCGTTATAATGACTAACATAAAAATTGAAAAAGATGAAATTAATTAAAACACTACCTGCCTTACTACTTTTTTTAGTAGTTGCTTCGTGTAGCTCGGTGCATGTGCAATCGGATTACGATAAGAATGCAAATTTCAATGATTATAAAACCTTTGCTTTCTTTAAAACAGGAATCGACAAAGCCGAAATTAGTGACATCGATAAACGAAGAATCCTACGAGCTATAGAATCTGAAATGATGGCTAAAGGGTTTACAAAATCTGAAACACCAGATCTTCTTGTTAGTATTTTTACAAAATCACGCCAAGAAGTAAATGTGTATAATAATGGTGGTTATGGAATGTATGGATACGGTTGGGGCTGGAGTCCTTATTACAACCGCAACACGGTAAGCACTTCTACACAGGGTAGTTTGTATATTGATTTAATTGATGCCAATAAAAAAGAACTTATATGGCAGGGTAAAGGTTCTGGGTATTTAAACACCTCTGGAAATGTAGATAAAAAGCAAGAACGAATTAATGAATTCGTTTTTGAAATCTTATCGAAATATCCGCCAGGAGCCAAAAAATAAATAATAAAAAAGCGATTCAATAGTAACTATTGAATCGCTTTTTTTTAAACATAGAAGTTACTAATCGTCAGTTTTCACTTTTATTTTAGTCTCTTCCCCGTCTTCTTTAATTTTCACCTTCTTATCTTCGGTTTCCATTTTTATTTTGGTTTCATCACCATCAGTTTTAACATCTATTTCAGCACCTTCATTTTGCATCTCTTCGATTAACTCTTCTTTTTGAGTTTTTTCTTCTCTACACGATGTAAACGCAACGGTCATAAAACTTACAGCCAAAGCTGTGTAAATCAATTTTCTCATATTTTATATTATTAATTAGTTTATGTTAAATATACTAATTATTTGTAAACCAAATACATTAAGGAAAATAAACAGTAGCATGACCATTTGCAACTAACCACAAATTAATATCTACGCCATCTAAAATAATATTTGCCAAATACCGACCATACTTTCCTTGTTTGTCTTTGTAAGTTATAATTTCAACCTCTTTACCTAAGATCATTTCTCTTACAATATCTCTTACCTTTTTACCTTCAATTTTTTCCACACCTCTAACCTCTGGAGTATCAATACCGTACAAACGTAATTTCATCTCTTGGTAATGTAAAAAACCAAGATCCACGAGCGCTGTAACGGTATCTCCGTCATAAACGTCCAAAATTTTTGCTTTATAATTATACATAATCATTTCTTTTATACGTTTAATTTACAACTTTTTAATAACTAGCTACTTACAATAAAAATTATCTGCATTGCTACTGAACTCTTATATTTGTACAAATATGTACAACTATGGACAAAAATAAACCGCTTTTAAGAATTGGTGATATCGCCGAAAAACTAAACGTATCCTTAAAAACTGTAAGAAGACATATACATTCTGGTAAATTACAATCGCTAAAAATTGGTGGTGTCCATCGTATTTCTGAAGCTGATTATCTTCAGTTTTTAAACACGTCTAAATTGGAAACCGAAGATAAGCAGGTCACTAAGAAACATACTACGCCGGTGAAATCTAAAAAAACAGACGCTATTAACTGGACTGATATTAGCGATCTATGGGACAACCCTAAAACGACAACATTCACCTCGGCCGATTTGTTCTGTGGCACAGGCGGAATGGCTTTAGGTTTTAAGCAAGCGGGTTTTAAGCCATTATGTGGATTAGATTGGTTTAAGGAAGCTGGGGAATCGTATCGTAAAAACTTAAAACATCCACACGTTGAGGGTGATATTACAAGTAGCGCGATTAAAAATAAATTTATTACAACGGTAAAACAACAACTTAACGGCAAAACGTTAACGGTGCTTTCTGGCGGATTTCCTTGTCAGGGATTTAGTATGTCGGGAAGTCGTATTGTGGAAGACGAACGCAATTCGCTATATAAAGATATGCTTGAGATTATTGCGGAATTAAATCCGGAGTATATCGTTGCCGAAAACGTAAAAGGATTGCGCTCCATGCTTAAAGGTAAAGTAGAGAATAAAATTATTAAAGATATGGAAGCTTTAGGTTATAATGTAAATGTTACTGTTTTAAATGCTGCCGATTATTATGTGCCTCAAAAAAGAGAACGTATTATTTTTATTGCTAATAAAATCAATAAAACGAATTACCACCCGGCACCATTATTAGAACCCGGTGCTTATATTACGACAAAAGAAGCTATTGAAGATTTAATTAAAGTAAAAGACGACCCAACAATAAATCATGTACGCACTAAACACCGTGAAGATATGAAAACACGTTTGGCTGCCGTACCCGAAGGCAAAAGCTTATACGATAACTATAGTGATTCTTGGAAAAAATGCCCTTGGGATGAAGCGAGTTGCACCATTAAAGAAAACCATGGCGGTGTTAACATACATCCCATAGAACCTCGTGTTATTACTGTTCGAGAAATGGCGCGGTTACAATCGTTCCCCGATTGGTTTATATTTAAAGGCTCAAAATCTAAGCAAATGGTACAAATAGGGAATGCTGTGCCGCCACTGTTGGCAAAAGCAATTGGCTTAGCGATTAGAAAATCGTATGATGAAAAATAACAAATATCTATCGATTCATTTTAAAGCATAAAAAAAGAGAAGCTATATGCTTCTCTTTTCTATCAGGGCTTTTAATTAAATTTAATAATTAATAAGACTTTCAATTTTTGCTTTAATTTTTTCTGTCGATGGAATCATTGTTTCTTCTAAAGTAGAATTTAAAGGAATGGCAGGCATATTCTCACTACCTATAGTCATTACTGGAGCATCTAAATATTTAAAACATTCTTCCTGTATTTTTCCTGCTAGTGCTCTTGCAAAACTGTTGTTTGAAGGCTCCTCGGTTACAACCAAACATTTTCCTGTTTTCTTTACAGATTTCATTATCGTGTCTTCATCAAGCGGGAATAATGTTCGTAAATCGATCACTTCAATTTGATCTTTCATTCCTAACTCTTCACTTGCATTCATCGCCCAATGCACACCCATTCCGTACGTAACAATCGTTAACGTTTCTAAGTCATCTTGTTTCCATATTTCCTGTAAAACCCACGCTTTACCAAATGGCAATACGTAATCTTCACTAGGCTCTACAGAAGTTGCGCCTTGTGTTCCTGGTACTTTACTCCAGTATAATCCCTTATGTTCTAAAATAACCACTGGATTAGGGTCGTAGTATGCGGCTTTCATCAGTCCTTTTAAATCGGCACCATTACTAGGATACGCAATTTTTATACCGCGAATATTTGTAATCACACTTTCTACAGACGATGAATGGTAAGGCCCACCACTTCCGTAAGCCCCAATTGGCACACGCAAAATCATACTTACTGGCCATTTCCCATTACTTAAATAGCAACTTCTACTCACTTCGGTGAATAATTGATTTAGCCCTGGCCATATATAATCGGCAAACTGAACCTCTACAATTGGTTTTAATCCTACCGCACTCATTCCTACTGTAGACCCTACAATAAAAGCTTCTTGGATGGCTGTATTAAAGACACG
>JAGPVI010000240.1 GCA_018067115.1 Bizionia sp.
AAGGAAGATATAGCAAGTTCTAGGACCTTTAGTTTTTTACACGAATTAGAAACATTATTAGAAAACGGACTTATTAAAGGTGGTGATTTAAATAATGCTATTGTGTATGTCGATAAAGAACTATCGGAAAGCACAATGGAAAAGTTGAAGGTTGCTTTCAAAAAAGAATCTATTTCAGTAAAACCAAACGGTATTTTAGATAACCTAACATTACACCACCCTAATGAAGCAGCAAGACATAAATTACTTGATGTAATAGGAGATTTAGCACTGATAAAAACTAGAATTAGAGGTAAAGTAATCGCTAATAAACCAGGGCATTTTGTAAACACTCAGTTTGCAAAAAAAATGTCTAAATTAATAAAAAACGAACGTCGTAATAATGTTCCAAATATAGATTTGAATCAAGAGCCAGTAATGGATGTGAATCAAATTATGCAAATGTTGCCACACAGGCAGCCTTTTTTATTAATTGATAAGATTTTTGAAATTACAAGCGATCGCGTTATCGGTATGAAAAACGTAACGATGAACGAATCGTTTTTTCAAGGTCATTTTCCTGGCGCTCCGGTTATGCCCGGCGTTCTTATTGTTGAGGCAATGGCACAAACAGGAGGTATTTTAGTATTAAGTACGGTACCAGATCCAGAAAATTACCTTACATTCTTTATGAAAATGGATAATGTTAAGTTTAAACAAAAAGTGGTGCCCGGAGATACTTTAATTTTTAAATGTACTTTAATAACACCAATTCGTCGCGGTATTTGCCATATGCAAGGTTACGCGTATGCGAATGGTAAATTATGTGCCGAAGCAGAATTAATGGCACAAATATCGAAAGTAAAATAAGAATCATTAACAAAAATTACAAAATGAACCAACCACTAGCTTATGTGCATCCCGGTGCTAAAATTGCTAAAAACGTAGTCATTGAGCCGTTTACAACAATTCACAACAATGTTGTAATTGGAGACGGGACTTGGATTGGAAGCAACGTTACCATCATGGAAGGTGCCAGAATAGGAAAAAACTGTAGTATTTTTCCAGGTTCAGTTATTTCGGCAGTACCCCAAGATTTAAAATATAATGACGAAGACACGCTAACTATTATTGGTGATAATGTTACCATTAGAGAATGTGTTACTATAAATAGAGGAACAACAGATAAGATGAAAACAGTTGTAGGTAACAATTGTTTAATTATGGCGTATTGCCACATTGCTCACGATTGTATCGTTGGAGAATATTGTATTTTTTCTAATAATACAACTTTAGCTGGACATATTACGGTTGGAGATTATGTTGTTTTGGCCGGTATGACAGCTGTACATCAGTTTTGTTCTATTGGTAATCACGCGTTTGTAACGGGCGGTTCTTTGGTAAGAAAAGATGTGCCACCGTATGTAAAAGCAGGACGCGAACCTTTATCTTACGTCGGTATAAACTCTGTGGGGCTTAGACGTCGCGGATTTACAACCGATAAAATTAGAGAGATTCAAGATATTTATAGAATTTTATATCAAAAGAATTATAACAATACACAAGCGGCAGGAATTATTGAAGTTGAAATGGAGGCGACGCACGAACGTGATGAAATCCTTCAATTTATAAAAGATTCTCAAAGAGGTATAATGAAAGGCTATTTTAAGTCTAATTAAGCTCTATAGCAGTAAATATTAAATATTAAAACATTAACAAAACACAATGGCAACAACATCAGATATTAGAAACGGACTTTGCATTAAATATAATAATGATATCTATAAGATAACAGAATTTTTGCACGTAAAACCAGGAAAAGGACCTGCGTTTGTAAGAACGAAAATGAAGAGTGTTACCAACGGAAAAGTATTAGATAATACATTTTCAGCAGGACATAAAATTGAAGATGTTCGTGTAGAAACTCATAAATTTCAGTTTTTATACCACGATGGAGAATTCTATCACTTTATGAATCAGGAAGATTATACTCAAATTCGTTTGTTGGATGCTGCTTTAGATAGACCAGATCTAATGAAAGAAGGAGAAGTTGTAACTGTAATCATTAATACAGAAGACAATATGCCTTTATCTGTTGAAATGCCAGCAAGTGTTGTTTTAGAAGTAACACATACAGAACCAGGTGTAAAAGGAAACACAGCAACAAATGCAACTAAACCTGCAACAGTAGAAACAGGAGCAGAAGTTAGTGTGCCTTTATTTATAAATGAAGGAGATAAGATTAAAATTGAAACGGAGAAAGGAACCTATAAAGAAAGAGTTAAAGAATAATTTTACGTTCTTTTATATTTTCTGTAATCTAGTTTTAATATGAAATTCTCTAAAACCTATTCTTTAAAAGAGATAGCACAATTACTTAACTGTGATTATGTTGGCACTGATGACTTCCCCGTTTTAGGAATGAACGAAATTCACGTTGTCACTCCTGGAGATATCGTGTTTGTCGATCATCCTAAATATTATGATAAAGCACTTCAGTCGGAAGCCACTATTGTTTTAATCAACAAAAAAGTAGACTGCCCAGAAGGAAAAGCGCTATTAATTAGCGACGACCCGTTTAGAGATTTCAATAAATTAACGCAACATTTTAAACCTTTTCAAAGTGCTAATGTGAGCATTTCACCCTCGGCAACTATTGGAAAAAACACGAGTATTCAACCCAACTGCTTTATTGGTCATAATGTTACTATTGGAGACCATTGCGTTATACACTCTAATGTTAGTATTTACGATGATACCGTTATTGGTGATAATGTTACTATACACGCTGGAACCATTTTAGGAGCTAGCGCTTTCTATTATAAAAAACGCCCTGAAGGATACGATCAATTAGTCTCTGGAGGACGAGTAGTTATAAAAAACAATGTACATATAGGAGCACTCTGTTCTATAGATAAAGGCGTTACTGGAGACACTACAATAGGCGAGGGGAGTAAATTAGATAACCAAATACAGGTTGGCCACGATACTGTAATTGGTAAAAACTGTTTAATCGCCTCTCAAACAGGCATAGCGGGATGTTGTATTATTGAAGATGGCGTAACCCTTTGGGGGCAAGTCGGTACAACAAGTGGTATTACTATTGGTGAAAATGCGGTTGTTTTAGGTCAAGCAGGAGTTACCAAGTCAATCCCAGGCAATAAAACCTACTCTGGAACGCCAATAAATGAAGCACGAGCAAAACTTAAAGAAATTGCAACGCTTAGAAAACTTCCAGAAATAATAGAACAATTAAAAACAAAATAAAATGACAGCTAAAGAAGTAGTTAAACAATTTTACGCGCTTGATTTTGCTAAAGATGATACTGTTTTAGAATTTATTCATCCGGAATGCGAATTGAACTGGAATAGTAGTAAAGGGTACACGAACTTAAATTACAAAGGTATTGAAGAAAAAATTACTGGCATAAAAGAGTCGTTTTTAACCTTCAACTATAAGCTAAGTCATTTATTAGAAGACAATAACACTGTGACAGCACGATATACTATTTATGGTACACCAATCGAGCAAGATAGTGAGGATAATAACGAAGAAGCAATTGCTCATTTTATCTCCATTTGGGAAGTGAAA
>JAGPVI010000276.1 GCA_018067115.1 Bizionia sp.
TAAACTATGGTTTAATAAATTAGAGAGTCTAACTCATAATACTTTACAAGAGTTAGAACACATAGATATTGAGTATTCTGCGTTTTTAGCACAAACTATTAAACAGTTTATAGCAAAACACAAACTCACAGATATTGATGCCGTTTGCTCTCATGGTCACACTGCTTTACACCGTCCGGAAAACGGATTAACTTATCAAATAGGTAATTTAGAATTTATAGCAGATGTTTTAAATACGATTGTGGTCTGCGATTTTAGAACACAAGATGTAGATTTAGGTGGCCAAGGCGCTCCTTTAGTTCCTATTGGCGACGCATTATTATTTCCTGATTACGATTTTTGTATTAATTTAGGTGGATTCGCAAATGTTTCTACTTCAATTAATAATGAAAGAATTGCTTTCGATATTTGCCCGGTAAACATTGTATTAAATTACTATGTAAGAACGCTAGGTTTAGATTTCGATAATGCTGGCGACATAGCTAGAAAGGGAATACTAAACGAATCACTTTTAAAGCAATTAAATACTTTAGAATTCTATAAACAAGAGCACCCAAAATCTTTAGGATTAGAATGGACCGAAACTAATATATTCCCGTTAATAGATGCGTTTAATCTTTCTATTGAGGATGTACTAAAAACGATGGTAGAGCATATTGCCATACAAGTTTCTAAAGTAATAAATACCAAAGAGGCCCCTTCCGTTTTAATAACTGGTGGCGGTGTTTACAATACCTACTTAATATCGAGGATAGAGAGTTTAAGTGAAGTAAGGATTATATTACCATCAGCAACTATTATTGAGTTTAAAGAAGCGCTTATTTTTGGTTTTTTAGGTGTTTTACGCTTAAGAGATGAGACTAATTGTTTACATACTGTAACAGGAGCGAAGAGAGACCACTCGTCTGGAAAAATCTATAAACCACAAAATCATCAAGTATGTTAATGTAACACGTTATAAATATTTACAATTAAAATGACTTTCCAATTGAAGCCATTTATTGTTTTTTTATATTTGTTGCAATTATTTTTTTAGATAAAAATAAACAAACCAAATAATCTGAAATTAAGAGAATTACAGATTAGTAAATTTTAAATAAAGAACGACAATTCAACCAAAAAATATAAATGAAAGATTTACTTAAGAAATACGAAAATAAAACACCAGAAATAATTTTTAATTGGAAAGACTCTGAGACTGAAGCAGAAGGATGGGTAGTAATAAACTCGTTACGAGGTGGAGCCGCTGGAGGTGGTACAAGAATGCGTCAAGGTTTAGACATGAACGAAGTGTTATCTCTAGCCAAAACAATGGAAGTAAAGTTTACTGTATCTGGGCCAGCGATTGGAGGAGCTAAATCTGGAATTAATTTCGACCCTAAAGACCCTAGGAAAAAAGGCGTTTTAGAACGTTGGTTTAAAGCGGTGACACCGTTATTAAAAAGCTACTACGGAACAGGTGGAGATTTAAACGTAGATGAAATTCATGAAGTAATCCCAATGACAGAGGCTTGTGGTGTATGGCATCCCCAAGAAGGTGTTTTTAGTGGGCATTTTAGTCCTTCTGAAGCAGAAAAAATTAATATAATTGGGCAGTTAAGACACGGTGTAATAAAGGTTATTGAAGATGCAAAATACTCGCCAGATGTCGATAAGAAATATTTAATTGCAGATATGGTTACCGGTTACGGTGTCGCAGAAACAATAAAGCACTATTACGATGCTTTTGGTGGAAATGTAAAAGGAAAACGTGCCGTGGTTCAAGGTTTTGGTAACGTAGGTTCGGCAGCAGCGTATTACTTAGCACAAATGGGCGCTAAGATTGTAGGGATTATAGATATTTCTGGAGGTGTTATTAAAGAGGAAGGATTTACTTTTGAAGAGGTAAGAGAATTCTACTTAACTAAAAACGGAAATACGCTAAATACACCTAATATGATCTCTTTTGAAGAGATGAATAAGCGTGTATGGTCTTTAGAAACAGAAATTTTTGCACCTTGTGCAGCCTCTCGTTTAGTTACTCAAGATCAAATTTCTCAAATGATTGCTTCTGGATTAGAAGTTATTTCTTGTGGTGCGAATGTGCCTTTTGCCGACAAAGAGATTTTCTTTGGTTCGATTATGGAGTATACAGACGAGCGTGTAAGTTTAATTCCAGACTTTATATCTAACTGTGGTATGGCGAGAGTATTTGCTTATTTTATGCAAACAAACGTAGAAATGACAGACGAAGCGATTTTTAATGATATTTCAAGCATCATTAAAAAAGCAATTCAAGATGTTCACGATAGAAACCCTAATACAAAGGAAATTAGTAAAACAGCTTTCGAAATAGCTTTGAAACAATTATTATAATAACATAATATTCTAATAAAACAATCACAGTAAATAGAAATGGAAACTCTAATAATTTTAGTCTTCGTCTTTGGGTATTTAGGAATTACTCTAGAACACACTTTAAAAATAGATAAATTAATTCCAGCCTTAGTAATGATGGCTATTAGTTGGGCACTGGTATCGTTAGGAATAGATTCTTTTCCTACCTGGTTTGATTCGGCAAAACATGCATTGGTAGATAATTTTCCCGCGCTAAATCACGAAGAAAAAAGACTCTTATTAGAAGAGACTTTATTACATCATTTGGGTAAAACAGCCGAGATTTTGGTGTTCCTTTTAGGGGCAATGACTATTGTTGAAATTATAGATTATTTTGATGGTTTTTCAACAATCAAGAACTTTATAAAAACGAAGAAGAAAAGCAAAATATTATGGATATTTACCATTTTAGCATTTTGCTTATCGGCTATAATAGATAATCTTACGGCAACTATAGTTTTAATTTCAATTTTGCAGAAAATTGTAAATAATAGGGATGTAAGAATCTGGTATGCTGGTTTAATTATTATCGCGGCTAACGCTGGTGGAGCATTCTCGCCAATTGGAGATGTTACAACAACAATGTTATGGATAGGTAAAAAGGTAAGTACCGGTCATTTATTTGGTTATTTATTATTACCATCTTTAATCTGTATGGTTTTACCAACGTTTATAGCTTCATTTATGCCTGCTTTTAAAGGAAACTTAGACGAGGATGCTGGTAACGCAGGAAAACCAAAAAGTAGATTTAGCGGTATTATGCTTTATTTAGGATTGGGGGCAATTATTTTTGTGCCTATCTTTAAAATGGTAACACATTTACCTCCTTATGTTGGTATGATGTTATCTTTAGGTTTGGTGGCTGTTTTTGCAGAATACTTTAGTTCGGCGAAATTTAGTTTAACAAGTACAGATTCTGAAGCGAGTGATATTCACGCGAAACATAGCCCTGTACATTACTCCTTGTCAAAAATAGAGTTACCAAGTATTCTATTTTTCTTAGGGATTTTAATGGCGGTTGCCGCTTTAGAATCATTAGGAACTTTATTTGGTTTTGCATCATCATTACAGGAGTCGGTACCAATGTTAGGTACAGAGTTACATCACTCTGGGGTTTCAGATTTAGTAGTTATATTACTAGGTTTAGGATCTGCCGTAATCGATAACGTACCTTTGGTCGCAGCTAGTTTAGGAATGTTCTCTGAGCCAATGGACAACGAGCTTTGGCACTTTATAGCATTCTCTGCAGGAACCGGTGGTAGTATGTTAATTATAGGCTCTGCAGCTGGAGTTGTAGCTATGGGAATGGAGAAGATTGATTTTTTCTGGTACCTTAAAAAAATATCTTGGTTAGCATTAATAGGCTTTTTAGCCGGTACGGCAGTTTTCTTTTATACAAGAACATTGTTTTAACATACGCTAATCTCAAAAATAACGTTATACTATATTAGTAACAAAAAATAAAATATGCTAAGCACATTATTACAAGAAACAGCGCAAGACGCAACAGTTCTAGCCGATGGTGAACCAGTAGAAAAAACACTATCTATAATCGAATTAATTACAACAGGAGGTACAGCAGGTATTATAATTATTGCTTTACTATTTGTTCTATTAATCGTCGCACTATACATTTATTTCGAACGTATTTTGGCCATAAAAGAAGCCTCTAAAAAGGATGCTAATTTTATGAATCAGATAAAAGATTATGTCACAAATGGTAAAATTGATTCAGCTCAAAATTTATGTGCACAAAAAAACACACCGGTATCGCGATTAATTAGCAAAGGTATTTCTAGAATAGGAAAACCTTTAGAAGATATTAATACAGCTATTGAAAATGCTGGGCGTTTAGAAATTTACAGTTTAGAAAAAAACGTAAGTGTATTGGCTACTATTTCTGGAGCAGCACCTATGATTGGGTTTCTTGGTACTGTTATTGGTATGATTCTTTCTATATTCGAAATTGCAAATGCCGGAGGGTCTATCGATATTAAAACATTAGCCGATGGATTATACACAGCAATGACAACGACCGTTGGTGGTCTAATAGTTGGTATTGTAGCCTATATTGCATACAACCACTTAGTGGTAAAAACCGATAAAGTAGTGTACCAAATGGAAGCACATTCATTAGAGTTTTTAGACCTTTTAAACGAACCAATGTAAAGGTAAATTGATTTTTACAACTACATAAGGTTAATCTAATACATAGTAACTATGAATTTACGCGGAAGAAATAAAATAACACCAGAATTTAATATGTCGTCAATGACCGATATTGTGTTCTTGTTACTTATCTTTTTTATGATAGCATCAACTTTAGTTTCTGCCGAAGCTATCGATTTATTACTTCCTCAATCTTCCAGCAAAACAACTCAAACTAAAAACGTTTCTGTTTCAGTAAACAAAGACAACGAGTATTTTGTAGATATGAAGCAAGTACCAAAAAATAGTTTAGAGGCTGAAGTTTTAGCGAAAGTAGGAAAATCAGACTCACCAACAATTACCATAAGATCAGATCAAGATGTCGAAATGAAACACGTGGTTTACATTATGGATATTGCCAATAGAAATAAAATTAAGTCAACATTAGCTGTAAAATCAGTGCAATAAATGAAATACTTAAACACCAAACACGAACGTAATTCTGCAAAAATAACAGCGCTTATTGTGCTTATTTTGTTGTTGCTATTATTTGTGGTGGGACCACCTTATATGGATCCACCAGAAGAATATGGTGTGGCGGTAAATTTCGGTAATTCTAACGTGGGGTCTGGTAACATACAACCAGATAAACCGGTGAAGTCGAAAGATGTTAATATTAATAAACCACCAGAAGAAGCACAAGCGCAGCCTACAACATCAGAGAAAGTTGAAGAACAAGCTGAAGCAGCTGCTGAAGCCGTTAAAGAAGATGTTTTAACGCAAGATACAGAAGCGGCAGCCGCAATTAAAAAAGAAGAAGCTGCGAAAAAAGCAAAAGCTACAGCCGAAGCAAAGGCAAAAGCCGAAGCTGATAAAGTAGCAAAAGCCAAAGCAGCAGCCGAAGCTAAAAAGAAAAAAGAA
>JAGPVI010000290.1 GCA_018067115.1 Bizionia sp.
AAATACTCTTTAGATTTTAATGCTACCAAAGGACGGTACATTACAAAGTCACCAAGAGATAAATCGGATCGCGAGGTAAAGACAAGACTTCAGATTTATGAATCTAACATCCGTTTTTTACACGGTACAGAATTAACAAAGCAATAAGCACAGAATATACGTTATAAAAACACCCCGTTTTCTCATTTGAAAGCGGGGTGTTTTTAGTAAAAATGATTTTACTTCATACAAACCCTATTCAAATTATATTTACTAAATTAGGTCTTCGAAACCCAAACTAATAATGAAAAACATAATCGTAATTCTTTTACTTTGTATTTCTTTAAGTTGCAAAAACAAAAGCAAGAAACAGAATATAAGCAGTGCTCCAGTCGTTACAGAAAAACAAATCTCAACCACCACTAAAACTACTAAATCACCAGGTACAGCTCTTAAAATTATTGAACCTGTAAAATGGGTTACAGAAACCAGAAAGCTATCGGATACCGAATACGAATTAATAATTACGGCTAATATTGAAGACAAGTATCATTTATACTCGCAAACTGTTCCTAACAACGGCCCAGAACCCACTGTGTTTATTTTTGAAAAGAATGATAACTATAAATTAATAGGAAATACTTCAGAAGAAAAAGGTCATACTGTTTACGATTCCATTTTTAAACTAGATATTAAATCCTTTACTACGCAAACTACTTTCAAACAAAAAATTACAATCAAAAAAACCAATACTTTTATAATTAATGTAGAGATAGAATTTATGTCTTGTAATAATACAACTTGTATGATGGGCTATAGTGATATAAAATTTCAGATTTAAACGATGACAGATCTTAAAGGAAAAATAGTATTAATTACAGGCGGTGGCTCTGGAATTGGAAAAATAATGGTGCGTTTATGTTTAGAACGTCATGCCAAGGTTATTATATGGGATATTAATCAGACAAATATAGACGACACTATTTTGGAGTTTTCTAATACGGGTATGGTCACTGGTTTTAATGTGGATGTTTCTAATAACGACCAAATACAAGAAATTGCTAAAAAGGTAAAACAGGAAATAGGCCCCGTAGATGTCTTAATTAATAATGCTGGAATTGTAGTTGGTAAATTTTTTAATGAGCACTCGGTAACCGACATTTCGAGAACCTTGGCTATTAACACAAACGCACCAATGTATGTTACATTAGCCTTTTTAAATGATATGATGCAAAGTAATTCTGGCCATATCTGTAATATAGCATCTTCGGGAGGTTTAATTTCTAATCCAAAAATGTCTGTATATGCTGCAAGTAAGTGGGCGCTTATTGGCTGGTCTGATAGTTTACGGCTAGAAATGAAGCAAATGAAAAAAGCTGTAAACATTACAACCATACTCCCTTACTATATTAATACGGGTATGTTTGATGGCGTTAAATCTAAGATTCCTATTCTAAACCCTGAAGCTTCAGCTTTAACTATTATAAAGGCTATAGAAAACAACAAAAAAATGATTACTATTCCAGGCTATATTTACAGATTTACACGCTTAGGCCAAGCCCTATTATCTATTAATGGATTTGATTGGTTTGCAGGAAAAGTATTAGGTATCTATAAAACTATGGAACATTTTACAGGTCGAAAACAATTATAATTAACTAAAATAGAAGAACACACCCCCAAAATGATGAAATTACTAACTATACTTTTTATCCTTTACGCAACATTTTGCTATTCGCAACAACAGTATGAATTTGATTATTTATTAGAATATGAAACCACCATTTATAAAGACTCTTTTCAAGTAAAAAAAGGAAAATTAACCGAAAAAAACGAAACGTTTAAAAGGTACTATTTAACAAACTCGAAGAAAAACAACTATTCTGCTATTATAACCGATCTAGACAGTCTGTATTATACTATGACTTTTAAAGATGAAAACGGAATCTCTTCGCGTACAACCTTTTTAAAATCTGATTTAAACAACGCTGAATTTATAAATATACACTGTAAGGATGTTTATAGTTATAAAAATCAGTTTAAATACCGAACAAAAGAATACGATTTTTTTAAACTTACTGACACTTTAGTTAATGGAAAAGCATATACTAAATACAAGTTCGCATCGATAAAACCAAGAAAAGAAAAAAGACATAAACTAGCCACTAAGTTTTACTTAATTGATAAAGAAACCGCTTTTCATTTGCCATTTTTTGAATTATCAACGCCTTACGAAGAATGGAAAATAGATAAAAATTTTCCGACTGGACTGTTTTATGAAAAATATATTATCGACTACTACGGAAAATTGAATTCTAAAGAAACGCTAATCAACTACTGGAAAATTGACAAAAAAATAGTGATTAGTGAAGACTGTGATTACTCTAAAAAGACAGCAAAAAGCAGTAGTATCTCTAATCCAGAAATAACACACTCGCTTTTAAAAGATATAAATTAAAACGTTTACACCTACTTTTTCTCGTTCACAAAAAATCTTATTTATCGGCAAAAAAACACTCCAACCGTTTTATGCATTCAGTTAATTTTTTCACGTTTATAACAAACGACATTGAAAAGCCATTAAAAATTGAACCAAATTATAAGTAGAGAATTTGTTAAAGAGGTGCCATTGATCCCCCTACAGCAGATTTGCTTAACGGCATTATAAATTACATACATTAGTTAATAATAGCGTGAGACGGGTTAACTAGAGCAATAGAGCGTTTAGAGAGTACCGATAAAAAGAAAAATGCATAGCCACGACTTTTAAAAACACCACATTATAGCTTTTAAATAACCGAGTCGCCACAGCAAAAATGGTAGACCTTAAAACACAACCTAAAACAAAGTACGCTTTGCCGCATTGGTAACACTTAAAGTTGGTAAGTGACCAGCTTACAAAGCTACCGAATTATTGGCGTTGATAAAGCCGATATACCTATAATGAGAAATAGCGTTCATATTTCCTATTGCTAGAATATTAAACACTAATAAAATAGACGGATACGCAACCGTAAAACTCGTTAGCGCAGATCGCGTCT
>JAGPVI010000295.1 GCA_018067115.1 Bizionia sp.
GGAACAGGAAGTGGTGGTGTAGGTTATGGTTTAAACGGTAGAGGTAGCCCAACCAATAAAGTGTTTAAACAGGACTGTAACGAATCTGGTTTGGTTGTCGTTAGAATAGAAGTAAACCAAAACGGACAAGTCGTTAAGGCAGAGCCAGGAGTAAAAGGTACCGAAAATACAGCGCCTTGTTTATTAGAGCCAGCTCGAAAAATAGCCCTATCGCATAAATGGAAACCCGATGCTAAAGCACCAACGCGTCAAGTAGGGTTTGTAAGCATCAATTTTAAACTCGGGCAATAAAAATGACGTATCAAGATACTATTAATTGGTTATTTTCTCAATTACCAATGTATCAAAATCAAGGTAAATCGGCTTATAAAACTGATTTATCTAACACCATACTATTAGCAAATCACTTAAATAATCCGGAAAAGCGTTTTAAAACTGTTCATATTGCAGGTACGAACGGTAAAGGCTCTACGAGCCATATGTTAGCTTCTGTTCTACAAGAGGCAGGTTATAAAGTTGGCTTATATACCTCGCCACATCTTAAAGATTTTAGAGAGCGTATAAAAATTAACGGACAGGAAATCGAGGAAGCGTATGTGGTTCAGTTTGTAGAAGCAAACAAGTCCTTTTTCGAGACTAATGCCTTGTCTTTTTTTGAAATGACTGTGGGTTTAGCCTTTCAATATTTTGCGGAAGAGCAAGTCGATATCGCCATAATTGAAGTGGGCTTAGGTGGCCGATTAGATTCTACTAATATCATTACTCCCGAAGTCAGCGTTATTACAAATATTGGTTTAGATCACACCCAATTTTTAGGAAACTCTTTAGAAGCCATTGCAAAAGAAAAAGGCGGTATTATAAAATATAATGTACCTGTAGTAATAGGAGAAACTCAAGATGAAACAAAGGCTGTTTTTAATACTATTGCCAACGAGCAACACGCCAGTATTACCTTTGCAGATACTGTCGAAACTAAAGTGTACAGCAGTGATTTAAAAGGGAGTTATCAAGCTAAAAACATCAAAACTGTTTTAGAAGCAGTGCATCAATTACAACCTAAAGGATTTCATATTTTAGAAAACGCTTTAAGCAACGGTTTACTCAATGTTGTAAAAAATACTGGTTTATTAGGGCGCTGGCAAATTTTGCAGTTACAACCTAAAGTTATTTGCGATACTGCACATAACACCGCAGGTTTAAAGTACACAATAAAACAACTTTTAGAAGAGCCTTATAATGCGTTGCATATCGTTTTTGGTGTTGTAAATGATAAAGATTTAAGTACCATTGTCGACCTTTTACCTAAACATGCAACTTATTATTTTTGCAAACCCAATATTCCTAGAGGCTATAATGCAGGAGATTTAAAAATTGAATTAAATGCTCACGGCTGCCTAGGTAATTCTTATGATTCTGTTAATGAAGCATATAGAAGTGCTTTGCAAAACGCCGATGCAGACGATGTGGTATACGTTGGCGGTAGTACGTTTGTGGTCGCAGAAATAATTTAATTTTTTTCTTTTAAACCTTTGCGAAATTCAAAAACTAATGTATATTTGCACACCTAATAATTAGGGCGATTAGCTCAGTTGGTTCAGAGCACTTGGTTTACACCCAAGGGGTCAGGGGTTCGAATCCCTTATCGCCCACAACAATCCCAAAAGATATCTTTCTTTTGGGATTTTTTTTGTTTAAAATCTTAACACTTAATTAGTAGTGAATCTTTTTATATTTCATTTTTTCTGTCGAACTTTAAGTAAACAGAATCAGTAGAAGAATTCGCGTAGGTTTAAATATTTTTTAAGTATTCTTAGAACTAGTAATTTCGCTAATAGCACTTTTGTTAGTGCGATATTAAGATTTATACCTGTTGCTAATTTGTTATTCTGTTTTACTATTATAGAACTAAAAAGCACATCATTATGACTGTAATAACAGAAAATGTAATACCAGGGAATCACGGAAGAATTTTTACTACCAATACTACTAGCGATTCCGAAATGAACGCTATTAAAACCGAGATCGAAAAAATTGATGGGGTTAAAGATGTCGTTTTAATTACAGAGGTCTTTCCAAAGGAGTTTATAGTGCATACAATTAAGTTAATTAAAAATGACGACATCGAAAAAGCAGTGAGTGCGCTTGGGCTGAAAGCAATTCCGAAGGGCATATTTCCACTATTTCAGTTATAGTTAATTACGCGCTAATTCCACCTCTTCATTTTTATTTGTAGCCTATGACAAAATCCGTAAAAACTGTAATGTTTTCAATATTAACGCTTGTTTTATTGTTAATAGGAGCGGTTGTAATAACTAATATTCTCGTCAAGAATAAAGTCGAGAACTACCTGTTAAATAGACTGCCTAAGCATATCACTCAAGACCATAAAAGTATTGCTTTAAATACACTGCGTGGCACAATTACAGTTAAGGGCTTATCTGTAAGTATTACCAATAGAAATGATACTACCGTACATACTAAGGTGAGTGCAGAGAGATTAATCGTTGAAAACATAAGCTATTGGGATTATTTGGTTCATTCTGAAATACATATTGAGGATATAAAAATTAAATCTCCTGTTATTTCCTATCACACTCAAAAACTCATTAAAAATCAAGACTCCACGTCATCTTCAGGACTTTTAAAATTGTATAAGCCTATTCTTGTTGAAGCCTTGAGTATAGAGAATGCCACGTTTTATATGTATGATGATACAAAAGATTCATTGGTGTTGCTTGTAGAAAATAGCACTGTAAATATAAGAGACATAAAGATCGATAAGGATATTATTAATCGTCGATTTCCAGTGGAGTTTAAAAACTATAGAGCAAATGCCGATTCTATTTTCGTAAAAACTAATCCTTATGAAAATCTTACGGTTGCCGATTTTAATTTAGAAAATAAACAGGCTGTTTTTAATAATGTTACATTGAAAACAAAGTATGCAAGAACAGAATTATCGCAACAAATTTCTACGGAACGCGATCATTTCGACTTAGAGGTTGAAAAAATATCAGTAGATAATATCAATTTTGGATTCGATAACAGAGCGCTTTATGTTTCTAGTGATTATATAATTATGGAGTCCCCAGTTTTAAAAATATTTAGAGATAAATTAGTCAACGATGATTTAACAACGAAAAAATTATACAGTCAGGCTTTACGCGAATTGCCATTTCAATTAACCATAGATTCAGTGGTTGTTAATAATGCTTCAATAGGGTACACAGAGAAAGTGAAACAAGACAATGATGGAGGTACAATTAACCTAGATAAGCTCAATGCATCTATAATCAATGTGAGCAATACCTATATGTCTCCTAATAGAACGGCATTAAAAATTGAAGGGTTTTTTATGAAAAACACACCGTTTAAAAGTAGGTGGACTTTTGATATTAATAAACCTAGTGATGATTTTATTTTTTCAATGGAAATTGGCGAATTTCAAGCCGAACGTTTAAATGCCTTTACAGAGCCTAATTTGAAAGTGAGGTTAAATGGGCAAACCGATAAAATTTATTATACTATCGATGGTAATAAAAACAAGTCGTCAGTCGACTTAAAAGTTAAATATGAAGATTTCGAGGTTGTGGTGCTCAATAAAGAAGGGAATAAAAAAAACTGGCTGTTGTCTACTGTTGCTAATCTTTTCGTTGCCAAAGATAGTGAGGATAAAAACGATAACTTTAGAGAAGCCACAGTAGTGGTAGAGCGTGATAAAACCAAATCTGTATTTAATTTTATATGGCTAAACCTTAGTAAGGGGCTATTGAAAAGTATTGCAGGAAACGGTGAGAAATAGTCTCTATACGTGTAGTGTTATAATAGGGTTAAAACGCGTTCTAAAGCCATTCCTCTAGAGCCTTTTATTAGTAGTGTGGCATTTTTGGTAATGCTTTTATTGAATGTGTCTTTAAAATCTTCGAAAGTACGGTAGCGTTTAATTTTTGTACAATTAATAGTAGTTATATAGAAATTCTCACCTATAAGAAATATTTCATCGATATTTATATTACTGGCTAAAGTAGCTATGGCGTTGTGCTCGATTATGGCATCGTTACCAAGCTCAAACATATCTCCTAAAACAGCTATTTTTAAAGATGCTTTTAGATTGCTTAAATTTTCTAAGGCAGCAGTCATACTCGTCGGGTTGGCGTTGTAAGCATCTAAAATAATTTTACTCTCATTTTTTTCTATAATCTGGGAGCGGTTATTAGAAGGTAAATAACTTTCTAGTCCGTTTTTTATATCTATAACATTAACCTTTAGATAGGAAGCGATGCATATTGCGGCCGAAATATTATTAAAATTATAGGCTCCTATTAACTGGGTCTTTATAATTTCATCTTTAAAACGCACTGATATAAATGGCTCTGTAGCCTCTAAGTCTACTGTAATGTCGGCGTTAGTATTAAACCCAAAACTAAATGTTTCTGCGTTGTTACTTTTAGAGACTTGAAGAGCATCTTCTGTATTAATGAAAATGAGTTTACTATGTTGTTTAAGATAGCTGTATAATTCTGTTTTGCCTTTTATAACTCCTTCAATACTCCCAAAGCCTTCTAAATGTGCTTTTCCAAAATTGGTAATATACCCGTAATCTGGTTTAGCAATAGAGCATAAAAAAGCAATTTCTTCAAGATGATTTGCACCCATTTCTACAATACCAATCTCTGTATCTTTTGTCATAGACAATAACGTGAGTGGTACGCCAATATGGTTGTTTAAATTACCAACAGTAGCAGTAGTATTGTATTTTTGAGAGACAGCAGCATTAATTAGCTCTTTGGTTGTGGTTTTCCCATTACTTCCGGTTAAGGCTATAATAGGTATGTTTAAAAAAGAACGGTGGTATGTAGCGAGTCCCTGAAGTGTTTCAAGTACATTATCAACTAGAATTATGTTTGCCGATGTATTATATTTCACTTCATCCACGATCACGTATTTAGCGCCGAGTTTCAATGCTTGCTCTGCAAATGTATTACCATTAAAATGCTCGCCTTTTAAAGCAAAGAACATATCGTTTTTAGTAATCTTACGGGTATCGGTAGAGATGTTGTCGCAGGTTAAGAACAGTGTGTGAAGTGTGTCTATATTCATAAAATAAATGTATAAAAAAAAGTCCCAACAAATGTCAGGACTTTTTTTAATATTTTATTAGAAATTTAGTTTTTTCTTTTCTTCGTACTTTCAGATTTAGAACCTACTCTAGACATTGCACATCTAAAGCCAATATAATCTGTAGCCATATTTTGTGGGAAGTAACGTCTTTGTGCTGGGTCTAACCAGTATTCTCTATCTTTCCAAGAACCTCCTTTGTATACACGAGCTTCATCGTTAATAAGAGATGTTCTTCTACTTGATTTGTCATACTCTCTAATTAAAGTTCCAGCAGAATCTACTTCAACACTATGTTTTGGAGCGTTGTACATTTTTGCTGTTACAGAACCATCTTCTCCTACTACTTCGTCATCAAAACCTTCATCATATTGACGAGAAGAAGCAACATCACCATCTCTAAAGTTTCTGTTATCACTAGAGTCGAAGTTTGTACGTAAGTACGTTTCGTTTTCATCTACTGGTACTTGAGCAATTGCTCCTGGTAAATCTCTAGGAATTACTTTTCCGTTAGGAAGAGTGTCGTATACAATATTGTCTGTTGTTACAATTTTTACAGAACCGTCTTCACCGATTGCATTTTTAGTGTAAACGTTACCACGGTAGTAGTTAAAGTCATTAAACTCATCATCTATTATAGGTCTGTAAACATCTGCTACCCATTCTGCAACGTTTCCAGCCATATCGTATAATCCGTAATCGTTTGGTTTGAAAGATTTTACTTGCGCTGTAATATCAGCACCATCATCAGACCATCCTGCGATTCCACCGTAATCACCTTTTCCTTGCTTAA
>JAGPVI010000303.1 GCA_018067115.1 Bizionia sp.
AAATACTATCATGTAGGATTTGATTGTTACTGCCTTAAAATTCTTCCTTCGCCAGATACAAATCCCTGTATAGAAGGATCGGAAGCGTATAAAAAATTACCTTCAAAACTAAACTCCAAGTAATCTCCTAAATTAGTAGGGTGCAATGTCACAGTACACACCACCGGGTTTGGCGGGAAATCTACTCCACTAGGCATAAAAGGGTGTGACGTAGATAACTCATAGAAATAAAAATTATTTGTCACCCCATCTGATACTCCCCAATTAAATGTATTTGTGTTTAAAAAGGCATTAAAATCTTGAAATGTAAAATCGGCATCTACAAAAACGCTAGATCCTTCTGCTGTATCTGCTCCTGCTCTAAAAGCGAATCTTTCTGATTGAGAATTAGCATTTGTACTGTGAGTACCTTTAGCCGTTAAATCGAAAATACGTTCTGGACCATTGTCTATAGAATATTTAAAATACTCCGCTGTATTTTGGGTTGGCGTTATCACACCATCGTCATCATTACCACAACTAAAAGCTGTTAGCGCTAACACTAAAACGATTACATAGTTTATTGTTGTTTTCATAGTTTATAAATGTTTTAATTATTAATCGCGATATCATTTTCATCTTTATATACCATAAGTTGAAAATTGTTACCATTAATTAAATTTTTTTTTAAATTTTTAGATTAATTCATCTACCATACCATCACAATCATCATCAATCCCATCCTCAATTTCAAGTGCATAGTGATGAATATCTCCATTAGAACATATTACCCAGATTTTTTCTGGTTTTCACCACTCTTTTTACCACAAAAATTAAGGTAAAGAGTAAGGTTATTAAAATATTTTTTTTTACTGTTTAGTTAAACAAACATCGTTTTTGTGTTAGCGAAAAACAATAGCTATTTAAACAAACGTGTATTTGTTGCAAGGAACTGCCCTTTGTATTTAACGATAATAAATATCAAATTTTTGAATAATTGCCATAAAATCCATTAAAAATGCGACTCCTATATGAATAATAATTCCGCCAATAATAGATTTACTGTGCAAAGAAATAATCCCTAAAAGATAACCGCCAAATATTGAGCCTATAATTTCCCCAGTAGGTTTTCCAATATGAAAAAAAACATATAATGCTACCATAGGTAAAATAGACTTTGAGCCCAAAATTTTAATCATACTTAAAACAAGAAACCCTCTAAAAAACCACTCTATAGAAATAAAATCTAATAAATATACAGCTTCATAAATAGCTAAAGCATTCATCTTATTTATAGTGTTACCTGTATAACCAATTGAAGGATATTGACTTAAAAAACTAGGTTGAAATGATGCAATAATAATAACAGGAATTACAAATAGCAAGAGTAAAAAATATGGTTTCCAACTTAATTTTTTTGTTGAAAAACCATAAAAATTGGTGTTATACTTTTCAAAAAAATAATAGAAAAATAAAATTCCGAAGGAAAATATAAGGGTACGCATTGCTCTAGTGGCTATTTTAATATAAAAAAAAGCTTTTTCAGGTGCAGTATTTTCATAAATCCATTTGTAGTGTTCTAAAAATCCTAATCGTAAACTCACTAAAAGAATAGCAAATATGCTAGTAAACCAAAAACCACGCGATTTTATAAAGCTATAATCTGATTTTGTAAAAACTATTATTGCTATTGTTGCGTAATAAGCAAATCCAAAAAACAAAAAATAAGACACTACAAGCAATGGCGTATTTATAGTATTACTTAAAAAATTTACGGCTAAATCTGTAGCATGATTTATAGAGATAAAAACACTTAAAAACAATATGAAAATAAGGTATGTAGAGGTATTATAATCCTCTTTTAGATGTGTTCTTATATATTTTACTATGGTTTTCATTCTTAAATGGATTTTAAAAATTTATTAGTTTTATAAATTTTCATCTATCATGATATTACACGTATTATCCATACCGTTTTTTACTTCAATTTCATAAGTTTATAATAGTATCATCACCTTTTGCGTTTTCATAAATTTCATAGATGTCTGTACCTTCATTTCGACTATTGTCTATTCCCTTACTTTTAATTTTACTAGCATATGGATTAAGAGATTTGTAATCATCTTATAATCACAGATTCTGTATATGTTGTTGTTTGGTAAGCCAGTACCTACAAAATAATTGGTGATATATTGGGCAATAGAAAAACTCCATATTAATAGTAAATAAATTGAAATATGGAGTTTTAAAGGTTTCAAAGTCTAGTTTGTACTATTTTCTAGGTATTATCTTCACCATCACAATTACTGTCTATACCATCATTTAAAAATTCTCTAGTATAGGGGTGAATATTAGCATTAGTATCATCACAATCTAAATTATTATTTACACCTGTTGCTGGTGGCGGCAAAGCACTACCTGCTCCATAACCATCGCCATCTGCGTCTGTGTAATATTCTACAATGTCTATATCTCCATCACAGTTATCGTCTATTCCATTACCTACAATTTCATCGGCTAATGGGTTTATAGCGGCATCATCATCATTACAGTCTCCTGCATAATATGAATATCCGCTAGGTATACTTTCATCTACCAATAATTCTAAAACTTCTATTGCTTTACCAAAACCATCTCCATCTGCATCTACAAATAAAGTGATAGATATGTAACCATTACAATCCTCATCAACTCCATTATCAAGAATTTCTGTTGCTCCTGGATATATAGTTGCATCGTTGTCATTACAATCGGTGTTATTCATCACGTAATTTGCAGGAGCGTCACTAGATGCATAAGTAGTAGGAGATACAGATGCATCGCCATAGCTATCTTGATCTATGTCTGGCCAATAATCTTGGAAATCTTGAGGTGGATTACTTATACCATCCCCACATCCAGAACCTATAATAAATACGGCTGATACTAACAGCATCACTGGTAAAATTGTTTTTAAAAATCGTTTTTTCATAATTTTAAGTATTAGTTATGTTTGTATTGTTTTGTTTAAGAAATTTATAATAGAAATAAGCGGATGCAGAAATAAGGCAAAGCGCTATAAATTGGGAATGAGATAGTAAGTTATCTATAATATAGCCGCGTTCATCGCCTCGAAAAAGCTCTAAAATCCCTCTTCCAATAGCATATAGCATTAAATAGACTAGAAACACCTGACCTTTAAATTGCTGATGTTTTTTAATAAATAGTAAAAGCAACATAATAGAAATCAATAAAACAACTTCATACAATTGCGTAGGATGCACCGCGGTATTGTGGGTTGTTGGGAATATTAATCCGAATCCAGTATCTGTAGGCGAACCAAAACAACATCCAGCAGCAAAGCAACCTAATCTACCTATTGCATGAACGATAGTTGTGGTTATTGCAAATATATCTAACATTGGTAAAACAGGTATTTGATGTTTTTTTAAATACCAGATGACATAGGGAATTATCATTACAAAAGAGCCGTAAAACACAAAGCCTCCTGAAAAATTATTAGCCATTAAGCTTGGGTCTTCAATAAAAAGTATAGGATCTTGTAAATAGTAAAATAGCTTCCCGCCAACAAAACCTGCTATAAATATGCCGTAGAAAAAAGTATTAGATATATTACTGATTCCTAAATCTTTCTTCGCTCTCCATTTTGTGTACAGCCCAGCTACCAAAGTACCTATAGCAATTAAAGTTGCATAGCTATAAATGGTTACTTGTTTTACACCAAATAACCACGAAAAAAAATCTGACACTGAAAATTCTAATAACTTTGGAAACATAGGGCGCTTTACTTTTATTAACTATCAGCACCAATTATTAATTAAAAATCGTCAGAGAAAAAAAATAAATTCAACTGACGATAATTAAATAAATTGATTAATAGCTTGTGTAAAGTAGTATGTAATAGAAAGACTACATTATCTAATTTGAAGAAACACCGTTTTCATCTAAACAAATCCTACTTTTATTCCATGAAGGGAAAATTTGTGCTATTATAAAAATAACTTATGTTTGTAGTAATATAAAAACAAACGATGGAACAACAACTTGTAAACCTATTAATGTATACTATCCCTGCTTTAATAACAGGAGTAATCGCCTATTTCTTTTTTAGAGAACATATTAAAAATGAAAATAATAGACGTCATTTTTTAATGCATAAAGACTTCAAAAAAGAAGCATTACCTCTACGTTTACAGGCATACGAGCGTATGACTTTGTTTTTAGAGCGTATGGTACCCTCTAAATTACTAATAAGAGTAGCACCGCATTCTAGTGACAAAAACGATTATGAAAAATTATTAATCGATAGTATAGAGCAAGAGTTTGAACATAATCTATCACAGCAAATTTATTTAACAGGAGATTGTTGGAGTATTATTGTCGCTGCAAAAAATACGACAATACAATTAATACGAAAAGCAAATATGTCTGAAAAAACGGACACTGCAAATAAACTTCGTGAAGTTATTTTAACCGAAATGATGGAAAAGCAAGCACCAAGCAGTACGGCTTTAGCCTATATTAAAGAAGAGATAAGCACTATCTGGTAATTTCTTTTTCTAAAGAAACACTATCGTCCATAGACTGCCCTTTGCCATGTTTACTTTCGGCATGGGCATACCCTTCTAACCACCATTGTTCCATTAATTTTTTATTAAATATTAGTGAGTTTTCGGTAAGTTTTGTTGGTGTGTAATATAGATTAAGTTTTACATTTCTATATTGTGCTGCTAGTTTACCAATAGCAATATCTCCCTTTTCTACTTGATCTAATAAATGCCCAAACAGGCTAAACATTAGTGAAAATGGGTTATTACCAAGTGCTTTATTGTACTCTAATTCCTCACTCTCTAACACAATAGCATCTACTTCGGTAGCGCCACGACGTATGGCTTCTCGAATGGGAATAACACACCCTAAGCCCCCATCGGCATAATCAAATCCATTTTTTTTAACTAATGACATAAACGGAATATAATTACAAGAAATCCAAATCCAATCGCAAAACTCATCGTATTCAAAATCATTAATAGATTTGTATTCGGTTCTATTTTTTGAAAGATTGGCTACCGTTACAATGACATCTTCTTTTGTTGCACGAATAAGATTAAATTCAGCTTCAGTAAAATTCTTTTTAATATTTTTTCTTAGATTATTACTTTCACCAAAAGTGCGCTTTTTTTTAATAAACTGAAGAATAGTATTAAAATAATTAATCGATACATACTCTCGTCCATTTTTCTTCTTAACAATAAAAGGGTTAACACTAAAGATAGATCGCTGGTTAACGCGTGTAAAAATATCGTAGAGTTTACCAATATCATTGACTGCCAAAAAAGGAACAAGCAAGCTCCCCGTAGAGGTCCCCAAAAACATATCGTACTTCTTACCCTCTTGCTCTATTAAGTACTGGGCGACACCGCCTGCAAACGCACCCTTGCTTCCGCCACCTGATATAACTAATGCTTTCAAATTTTTATGGTTTTTCTTGTTCTAAATTAGTAATTATGTCTTGATATTTCTTGTTTTCGGAAAGCGTTTTTATAACATCTTTAGCGAATTTTTTAAACCTCCAATTATGGTGTCTAGTCGCAAGATTTACGTTTTTTATTGCGGCTTCATTAAACCCATCTAAAGATTGTAAATAAGACATAGCATGCTGCCTAACGTTAAAATCGAACTGTGGCCCTGTGTGCTCTATTAATTCTGCATAGTAATCAATTCTATCATTATTAGCGACGCCTTTCGTGTTTAGTGCTAAAACTAACCATAACAATTTAATATTCTTATCGCTAAAACCATCAATATTTGCTGTTTCTTCCAAATATTTTAATCGGCTTTCGGGAAAATTCACCCATAGATTATACAAGGCCACCTCCTTCGTCGCATAAGAGTCATCCTTTAAAAACGATTCGTATTGGGTTTTTAACTCTAATGGAACAGTTGTAAAACTTTCAGCAATAGCTTGCCTTACTTTTACATCTGTTTCAGAAAATAAGAATAAAGGTATATCTCCTTGTAACTGCGGAATTATTCGTGTTTTTAGCGCTAAAGAATTACTCGTAAGCAACAATTTTTTGCAGCTATCTGGATTCGCATAACAATCGTATTGCAGAAATGTCGCAATACTTTCAGATTCTTTAATTAAATGATTGGTCATATCCTTAACAGGTAAGTCTTTAGATTCTAACCACTTCAATTTAAAAGCACTCAACTCTATATTCGATGTTTGTTCAAGAATATTAAAAAAATCATCTGTTTCAACATTTCTAAATCCATACTTGGTTAAATAAGTCTTTACTGCTGCTTTAAAAGCGGTATCACCTACTTTTTGCCTAAGTATTTCTAAAACCCAAGCACCTTTTTTATAAAACGTAACACTACCTGATTTAGGATCTAACAAAGCAGTACCTTTCCCGGCTTGCTCCTGTGCTAACAATTCTTGTGCATATTCGTGTAACCGCCAAAAATAATAGTCCTCTCCAAAAACATCACGTTCTGCTAATAAGGCATAATAAGTCGCAAAGCCTTCTTGAAGCCAATGGTGCTTACTGTTGGTTGCAGTGACTAAATTGCCAAACCATTGGTGTGCTAGTTCATGTGCATTAACATTTACATAATTTCTATCCTTAAACGCAGTGCTATCCGTTATAAAAGCGTCACTAAAAATAGTTGTACCTGTATTTTCCATACCAGCATACAAGAAATCTTTTACCGGTATTTGTTTATAATTTTGCCACGGATAAGCCACTCCTATTTCAGATTCCAAGAAATCGAATAGTTTCTTAGAGTACCGATAAGTAGACTCTACTTTTAAAGCATCTTTTGGGTAATAGTAATAACGCAGCGGTATTTTACTTGCAGACACCTCTTCAATCACATCATATTTTCCAATAGCTAAGGCCACCAAATAACTTGCCATAGGGTGTTTCATATCGTACTGCCACGTTGTATGCGTTGCATTTTTGTCCTTTTTAACTAATTTACCATTAGCAATAACTTCAAAATCATTTATATAAGTGATGCGTATGTCAAACTCTATTTTATCGTTAGTATCATCTATACTTGGCAACCAATTGCTAGTATATTGTCCTTGACCTTGTGTCCATATTTGATGATTGCTTTGATCTTCAGCATCAATAAAATACATTGCTTTTTTAGGTTTGGACTCGAAGGAAAACTCTATTAAGTTTCCTTTAGAAGGTTGTAAAACCTTAGTTACCCATAATTTATCATTCGTTATATAATAGTTTACTGCTTTTTTATTAAGCAAAACTTTAGAAAATGTCGTGTTTTTAGTATCGATATAAAATGAATCTAACGGCTTTAAAATATCAAACGAATAATTAACAGTGCCATTAACCGTCTTACTTTTGATATCTATTTTTTTTAAATCAACTATTGCCTTCTTAAAATCAATATGCGTCGTTTGCTGCGCTTTTGCGAAAAAACTAATCGAAAATAAAAGAAGAAATAGTAGGTGTTTCATAAGTGAAAGATAACAAACCTAAAAGTGTAGACCAAAAAAAAGCACGCTATAAATAGCGTGCTTTTTCACTCTTAATAAATTTTATTAATCTGTAACAATTGGAGCACTAATTGGCGTATTACTTTTAACTACTACAAATGTAGAAGTTGCATAATAAGCATCACCATTACCACCATCGTTAGTCCAGTCTTCGTAATCATATTCAAAATTAAACGTGTTTCCTGCCATCGCTGTATTAAAAACATCTAGGCGTGTAGGCACCGCCATTCCTGGGCACCATCCTGCACGATCTGCAGTCCAGTTTCCTGGGTTTTGATTATTTACTGGGTTCGACGCACAACCCATTGGCCCCATATAATGATCGAATGTACTTGCGCCATTTATTTTAACATTGTGAGTTCTATAACACCACTCTGCACAACCTCTTCCTGTTCCAGGATCTTGTGGCGTTGCATGCCCCCAACCTGATATAATAGTTCTTAAGTGAGTACTTTCTGCATTTGCAGGAATAGACACTGTTTTATCTAAATCGAAATTATGCGCAACACCGTAAGGCACTCCAGAAGACGACCAGTCGTCGTAAGCAATAACAGGAGTCACAGCATAATACGGATAGTCTGGCGTACCCTCAATATAATCGAAGTCTACAGAAACCTGATACCCCTTACCATTCCAACATTCTGTTCTAATTCTTAACTCGGTAGAACCTGTTAACAGCGATTTAAAATCGGTAACATCAAATTCGAAACCTCTTTCTAACTGACTATTATCATTCCAATAAGGTGTAATGTAACGTCCTATTTCATAAAATACTCCAGATAATGGATCTTTCACTTTAACATTAGCATAAACATCCCACTCATCGCATCCACCTGTAGGACAGGTTAACTTCACGTACATTTTTACAGTTTCAATAGTTGATAAATCATTATGTAAGGTAAACGTTTGTGTATTAGATTGATCGAAACCACCACCAAAAGCAAGGCGTTGTTGGTTAAAGGTTTGATAATTATGAGTTACAGGAATAGAGTTTCCTACCAAAGCAACAACTGTATCTGCTGCATCTGTATTAGACAATGTTATAGCTCCTGTAATTTCCCCAGTCGCTGATGGCGTAAAGCGCACATAAACAGTTGTTGCCGCGTTTACTCCCGCCGCATCGATTTGCAAAGTATTTGCATAAGTTGTACCGTCTAGAGATATTTGAAACTCATTGGTGATTGCTAAATTAATAGCACTCACTAAATTATACCCTGTTACTACGACCTCTAAAGGAGAAGACTCGTTACCAATAATAGTATCAGCGAAATTTAAAGTTTCTGTATTCACATCTATAATTGGTGCAATACTCACACCTACCCCACTTAAACTAAGCGTTCTAGACACAGCTCCATTACTTTGAAAAGTTAATGTACCTACCCTGTTACCAACAGCCATTTCACCTGGAGAAAAACGTACATAAACCGTTTGGTTTGCTGCGTTTGCAGCACCTTTATCAATACTCACTTCACTAGAAAAACTGATATCATCTAAAGAAATTTCAAAATTTTCGGTTGCTTTAATTTTTAAATTTTCGTTAAGGTTTTCTCCCTTTACTTGCACACTCAAAGAATTTGAATGACTTAACACATCGGTATTACCAAAAGCATCTAGAGATCCGGTTACAGTAATTACAGGTGTTGGGGCCGCATCGGCCGTTTCATCACTACTACAATTTACAGAAAGTAATACGACCAGCGCACACATAATAATACCAAAACTGGTTTTAAGCTTGGTTAGTTTCATAAATTTGGTTTTTAGGTTAAAATTTAGTTAATTATTTGATTTGTAAATATATCAAAAGCCTTAAGACATTCAAAGATTCGGTGAAAGAATAAAATATAAATTGATATTTTTGCAATATGAGTACTAGTTTACAAACGCCCATAGATTACTTAAAAGGTGTCGGACCAAGTCGTGCAGATTTGCTTCGTAAGGAGCTTGGTATTCACACCTACCAAGATTTACTTAATTTATTCCCCAATCGCTATCTAGATCGCACCAAATATTTTAAGATAAACGAACTACAAGCTAATAATGCCGAAGTTCAGATTATTGGAAAAATCATAAAATTTGAAGAGATCGCACAAAAAAGAGGCAAGCGTTTGGTTGCCACTTTTAAGGACGATACTGGGGTGATAGAATTGGTATGGTTTCGGGGACAGAAATGGATTAAAGACGCCCTAAAACTCAACACCGAATATGTGGTTTTTGGTAAAACAAATTACTATAATGGCAAGTTTAGTATTCCACATCCGGATACTGAATTGCTAAGCGAACACGAGCAAAATTTACGCTCCTCAATGCAGGCTATTTATCCGTCTACAGAGAAGCTTTCCAATCGCGGAATTACCAATCGCGTGATGACGAAAATTATGCAAAATTTGTTCCTAGAAACGAAAGGAAGATTTGCTGAAAGTTTGTCTGAAAATTTACTTTCAGATTTAAAATTAATTAGTAAATCTGAGGCTATTTTCAACATCCATTTTCCTAAGGATTCCGACCTACTTTTCAAGGCACAATACCGACTAAAATTTGAGGAATTATTTTACATTCAACTGCAATTAATTCTTAAAAATTTAATTCATAAATCAAAGATAAAAGGCTTTCCTTTCGATACGGTTGGTGAACATTTTAACACCTTTTTTAAACACCATTTACCTTTCGAATTAACCAACGCACAGAAACGCGTGCTTAAAGAAATTAGAGCCGATTTAGGTAGTAATGCGCAAATGAATCGCTTATTACAAGGTGATGTGGGTTCTGGAAAAACCATTGTAGCATTAATGTCAATGTTAATGGCACTTGACAACGGTTTTCAAGCGTGTTTAATGGCGCCGACTGAAATTTTGTCAGTACAACACTATAACGGATTAAAAGAACTATGTAAAAACCTAAATATCAGCATACAACTACTTACCGGCTCAAGTAAAACTTCAAAACGACGAAAGATACACGAAGCCTTAGAAAATGGCGAATTAGACATCCTTATTGGCACGCACGCTGTTTTAGAAGACAAGGTGGAATTCAAAAATTTAGGACTAGCAATCATCGATGAGCAACACCGTTTTGGTGTAGAGCAACGGTCTAAATTATGGAAAAAAAACACCTCTCCCCCACACGTTTTAGTGATGACGGCAACCCCAATTCCAAGAACATTAGCAATGTCTGTTTATGGCGATTTAGACATCTCGATAATAGACGAATTACCACCGGGTAGAAAGGCCATAAAAACAGTACATAGATACGACACTAATAGGCTTAAAGTTTTACGCTTTATAAGAGACGAAATTAAGAAAGGAAGACAGGTCTATATCGTGTACCCATTAATACAAGAAAGTGCCAATATGGACTACAAAGATTTAATGGATGGTTACGAAAGTATAGCACGAGATTTCCCGATGCCGGACTACCAAATTTCTATCGTTCACGGCCAAATGAAACCTGTCGATAAAGAGTTCGAAATGCAACGTTTTGTAAAAGGTGAAACAAATATTATGGTGGCTACAACCGTAATTGAAGTTGGTGTAAATGTACCTAATGCCTCTGTTATGATTATTGAAAGTGCGGAGCGTTTTGGGCTCTCACAATTACACCAATTACGAGGTCGCGTTGGGCGTGGTGCAGAGCAAAGTTTTTGCATTTTAATGACGAGTCAAAAACTCTCAGAAAACAGCAAAACACGAATTCAAACGATGGTAAGTACAAACGATGGTTTTGAAATTGCAGAAGTAGATTTACGACTTCGTGGTCCAGGAGATATTATGGGCACACAGCAAAGTGGTATTTTAAATTTACGTATTGCAGATATTGTAAAAGACAATGATATTTTACAGCACGCTAGGTATCACGCAAAACAAATTTTAACCAAAGACCCACGGCTAACGAATCCAGATCATGCTGCTATTTTAGAAACCTATCGCCAAATGGCGAAATATAAGAACATTTGGAATTATATTTCGTAAAACATTTAGCTTCATCTGTTATATTCTTTACTTTTACATTTAAAACATTATTATGCTTCACCTTAAACTAGAAACCGATCCACGTTGGGTAACTATTGTAGAATCTAATATTGAAGAAATATTAACCGACCACGCGTGGTGCGAACAAAAAGCTGCGACCAATGCCATTACTATAATTACACACAATTCTGAATATCCAGATTTAGTTACCGAGCTATTAGAATTGGCTAAAGAGGAAATTGAGCACTTCCAGATGGTACACAACATCATTAAAGAGCGTGGGTACACTTTGGGTCGTGAGCGTAAAGATAGCTACGTCAATGAGCTATATAAGTTTATGAGCAAAGGTGGAAGTCGCTTACAAAGCATGGTCGATCGCTTGCTGTTTTCTGCTATGATTGAAGCCCGAAGCTGCGAACGTTTCAAATTGCTTTCTGAACGTATTTCGGATCCTGAATTATCTAAGTTTTATCACGAATTAATGATTAGTGAAGCCGGACACTACACTACATTTATAACCTTTGCGAGAAAATACGGAAAAGGTATTGATGTCGATAAACGTTGGCAAGAACTCGTTACTTTTGAAGGTGAGCTGATTAAAAGTTACGGTAAAAGTGAAACCATTCACGGTTAACTCACCTACTCTTCTAATAGCATAGTCATAAAAGTATCGAACTCTAATTTAAACTCTGAAAACTTTTCGCCAGTTGCAGGCCCATTAAATCCAGTATGTATTTTTCTAACCTTCCCTTGTTTATCAATAAACACGGTAGTTGGATAACTCAGTATATGATTTAACATTGGGAGTTTTTTCTGTGCTTCTTCTTTACTCGTTGACCCTGTTTGCGCTAATAAAATAGGATAGGTAATCCCTACACGGTCTTGTAATCGTTTTATATTACTAAAAGCTTGTGCTTCGGTTTTCGCGTATTCGAAAGCTAAACTTACAAACTCCAAATCTCTGTCTTTATTATTCTTATAGTAATCGGCGTAATATTTACTTTCATCTAAACAGTTTGGGCACCAGGTTCCCATTATTTGTACGACTACCACTTTGTCTTTAAAACGAGTATCGGCTAAGGAAACTTGGTTTCCATTAGCATCCGGAAAACGAAACGCAAAACTGTTGTAACTTTCTTTTAGAAAGGTAAGTTCATTAGCACTTTTTAATGTAAAATCACTATTTCTTTTCGCTTTAAAAGGTTCTTTGTAATGGTTTCCAGAATAGAACATTCCTGCAATCGTTGAGTCGGTAACCTGTGCTGTAAATAAAAAAGCGTGGGCTCCATCAAAAGCAGAAAGCTGTAACGTAGAACCAGAAATTACGCCGTCGAGATAGCGGTAATCGCCAGTTTCCGTTCTAAATGTACCAGTTACGTTATTCCCTATTTGCTTAAAAACACCTTTAGCCTTGTAACTATCCGACTCACTATTAGGACTAAATGTAGTTTCCCAATTTCCAGAAATATCAGCTTTTGCATCTTCAATCACATCAAATCTACTTGCGTTTTTCTGAGCTGTAAATGGTACTTTTCGCTCTTTTCCTTTTACTACAAAATCACCTTTTAAAACGCCATTTGTAATCTTTGCGACCAACTCTCCTTCAAACACCGGAGGCTTTATGTACACCGAATCATTTCTATAGCTAATTTCATCTACCTCTATAATTTCATCAGCATTATAAATCTCTAATGCATCTTCAGCTTCAACTTTAAATGTAAAAGGCAAGGTGTGGGTAGCGCTAACTTGCAATTCTGCACGATATAATCCTGGCGTTAAGCGCTCTTGAGGCGTTTCATCTTTACCTTCTTTACAGAAAAAAAATGATAATGTAATTAAAAATAAGAAAGCAGTTTTACGCATTGTTTTTTTGTTTTAAAAGTAATCGAATTATGCATAAAAACCTTACAAATAAAACTCAAATTCTATTTCGGGAGGACATAAAGGCTGTAAACTGCATTTTTTTTTCAACAAAAGAGTTTTTCAATTCCATGAAGCCCTAAGTATTCTTATATTTGCTGACTTAAAATGGCATCTTATAAATGAAAATTTCTTATAACTGGATTAAACAGTTTATTAAAACAGATTGGTCACCAGAGCAAACTAGCGAATTATTAACAGACTTAGGCTTAGAGGTTGAAGGTTTAGAGATATACCAAAGCGTTAAAGGCGGACTAGAAGGCGTTGTTGTTGGCGAAGTGCTAACATGTGTGCAACACCCTAATGCCGATAGATTAAATATTACAACAGTTAATATAGGTCTTGAGGCACCCTTACAAATTGTTTGTGGCGCTCCCAATGTTGCTGCCGGACAAAAAGTTCCTGTTGCCACAATAGGCACTACCTTATATACTGAAGAAGGCGAAGCATGGACCATTAAAAAAGGCAAAATTCGCGGTGAAGAAAGCCACGGAATGATTTGCGCAGAAGATGAGTTAGGACTAGGTAAATCTCACGATGGGATTATGGTTTTAAGCAGTGACACTGTTGTTGGAACGCCTGCTGCCGATCTATTTGAAATAGAGAACGATCACGTTTTCGAAATCGGATTAACGCCAAATCGTGCCGATGCTATGAGTCATTATGGTACTGCGAGAGATTTAAGGGCTGGTTTAGCGCAACAAGACATTACTGTACAGTTAATTACACCATCGGTGAGTGCATTTCACGTTGAGAATAGATCGCTAAAAATAGACATAGAAATTGCAAATAAAGAATTAGCTCCGCGCTACTGCGGTATCACCATTTCGGATATAAAAGTACAGGATTCCCCGGCTTGGCTGCAACACCGCTTAAAAGCTATTGGTTTAACACCAAAAAACAATATAATTGATGCTACAAATTATGTTTTACATGAATTAGGGCAGCCGCTTCACGCTTTTGATACGGCAAAAATTATAGATAATAAAATTGAGGTAAAAACGGTTGCGGCAGGAACGAAATTTACAACTTTAGATGGTGTAGAACGCGAATTGCATCAAGACGATTTAATGATTTGTAATGCAGAAGTACCAATGTGTATTGCTGGTGTTTACGGCGGAATAGATTCCGGTGTTACCGAAAACACAAACTCTATATTTTTAGAAAGCGCATTTTTTAACCCTGTAAGCATTCGTAAAACAGCGAAACGTCACGGTTTAAACACCGATGCTTCGTTTAGATTTGAAAGAGGAATTGATCCTAATATTACAGAATACGCTTTAAAACGCGCGGCTCTATTAATCGTTGAAATTTCTGGAGGTGTTATTACCAGTGATATTTCTGATTTTTACCCGAATAAAATTGAAGACCTTCACGTACACCTTACCTTCGATAAAGTAACGAAATTAGTAGGTCAAGAAATCCCTGAAGAAACGATAAAAAGTATTTTAACGACTTTAGATTTCAAAATTAACAACGTAACCGAAACGGGCCTAGGATTAACAATTCCTGCTTATAGAAATGATGTACACCGCCAAGCGGATGTTATCGAGGAGATTTTAAGAGTCTACGGTTATAATAAAATAGAAACCACAACGAAATTAAACGCGTCTATTTCTAACGCCTCTCGTTTTGAAGATTATAAATTACAAAATGCTATTGGTAACCAATTGGCGGCTCAAGGATTTTTCGAAATTATGGGCAATTCGCTAACGAGTCCAGAGTATATAACATTGAGCGAGCAGTTAAAAGAAGACCATAATGTAACGATGTTAAATCCGTTAAGTAACGATTTATCGGTGATGCGCCAATCGTTATTATTTTCAGGTTTGGAAGCTATTTCTCATAATGTTAATAGAAAACGTACGGATTTAAAGTTTTTCGAATTTGGTAAATCATATCATAATTATGGTGAGACTAAAGAAGAGCTAAAGCACCTCACCTTATTTTTAACAGGAAATAAAACCAGTGAATCTTGGAACTCCCCTCAAACTCCTAGTGATTTCTTTTATTTAAAAGGAACAATTTCAGCAACTTTAGAGCGTTTAGGCATAACAAGATTTAATACTAAGCCATTTAAAAACGATGTGCTTAGTGAGGGATTATTATTAGAACAAGGAAAAACCAAATTAGTAGAATTTGGTTTGGTTAAAAATTCAATTTTAAAACACTTTGGAATTTCTCAATCTGTGGTATATGCCGATTTTAATTGGGATGCTGTTATAGAGATTGCAAAACGCAACAGTATTTCGTTTAAAGCAATACCGAAATACCCGGAGGTACGTCGCGATTTCGCTTTACTATTGGATGATAAGGTATTGTTTGAAGACATACACACCATTTCTAAACAAACAGAAAAACAGCTTTTAAAAAGTGTTAACTTATTCGACGTTTACCAAGGTAAAAATCTGCCAAACGGGAAAAAAAGTTACGCCGTAGGTTTTACGTTTCAAGATGAAAACAAAACACTTACCGACAAGCAAGTAGATAAAATAATGAGTAAATTGAAATCTAATTTTGAAACTAAATTAGGTGCAGAACTAAGATAAAATTATGGAAACAGAACACAATGAAGTACCGCAGAAGAAAAAAAATATTTGGGAGTTGGTTTCGGGTATTGCCTTTCTAGGTTTAGGAGGCTACCGTTTATACAGTCACTTTCTAACCGAAGTAACAGTGTCTAATTTAAGACTTCTTTTCGCTGTAGCTTTCGTTGGTTTTGGTATATACAGCTTGTATAAATATTATAAGTAAACTTTTTATACTATTCTATTAAAAAATAGCCTACATATTCTGTAGGCTATTTTTTTTTTACTAGAAACGTATAAGTAAAGTGTTATTTGGAAAACTTTAACTTACAGAAAGTCATAATATTTTAATTTAAACCTATATTATTTGTACATTTAAGTATAACCTAAATACGAAAAACTATGTCAGACTCAGAATATGTAAAAATATATACGGGAAATTATATTATCGTTCAAATGATTAAGGAACGACTAGAAGATATCGGTATTAGTCCAATCGTTAAAGATGAAACCGAATCTGGAAGACTTGCTGGTTTTGCTGCAGCTTTAACTGGGCAACCAGAAGTTTATGTGCATGAAAAAGAATTGGGCGAGGCTGTAAAAGTTGTTGAGCTTGTGCGCTCTGAAATGGAAAGCAGAAAATAAAATTACAGATTTTAATCTTATGCAATCGGTTATAAGCCAATTTAGACTTTCACTTATTACCAAAAAAAAACGTAACCCTAGATTGTTTAGTAAACAGATAAGAGTTTACCCTGAATAGATTATTACTTTAAGTTAAAGAAATGAAACGATAGTAATAAGAGTTTATTTAATTTAAATAGGTAAAAAAAAGCGGCTTCATTTAAATGAAGCCGCTTTTTTTTATAGAATTTGCATCCTTAATTTGGCATTGCTACTGCATTGATAGTGTGTACCATTCCGTTTGTTTGTGTTTTATCTCCTGAAATAATAGTCGATTTAGCACCATTAGCTCCAACTAAAACGATTTTATCACCTTGTAAAGTTGCCGTTAATGTTGTGCCGCTTAATGTTTTTAAGCGCGCCTCACCGCCATTACCATTAACCGCTCTTGTAAGCTCGTTTACGCCTTGATTTCCTGGCATAACGTGGTAAGACAGTATCTCTTTAAGAGCTTCTCTATTTTCTGCATCAAATAGCGTTTCTAGCGTTTCTTCTGGCAATGCATTAAAAGCAGCGTTATTTGGTGCAAATACTGTGAAAGGTCCTTTTCCTTGTAACGTCTCTTCTAATCCTACGAGCTTAATTACGCGAACCAAAAAGGAGTGGTCTTCAGAGTTATTTAAATACGCAAAAACCGTAGTTTCTTTCGCTTTTGTATTTTTTTCCTCAATTGGAGAAAGTGAAGTGCGATCTACATTTGCACTTACCACGTTCTTTTGTGAAGTCTTCGCTGTACTTATAACATTATTATTTTGAGCGAAACCGATACTTATACAACCTACTAGCGCTAATGCCATAGTAAATTGCTTAGTTATTGCGTTTGTTTTAGAATTCATAGTTTACAATTTTGTTTTATGCTTTACTCTTTAAACGAATATATTTCGGATTTAGATCTTTAAAGCGTTTATTTTAACAAATTTATCCAAATATAAGATAATTATTTACAAAAAAAGCCCTGATAGAATCAGAGCTTTTATAGTTTATTATTTTTTAAGTCAAAATTTACACTGTTACAGTATACATTTTATCTCTTAATTCTTTAATTTTTGGATCTTGCATATAATCATCGAACGACATTATTCTATCAATAACTCCGTTTGGTGTTAACTCTACAACTCTATTACCAACTGTTTGTGCAAACTCATGATCATGCGTTGTAAACAACACGGTTCCTTTAAAGTTTTTAAGTGAGTTATTAAATGCTGTAATACTTTCTAAGTCCAAGTGGTTTGTTGGCTCATCTAGCTGTAAAACGTTAGCTCTAGTCATCATCATTCGCGATAACATACAACGTACTTTTTCTCCTCCAGATAATACAGACGATTTTTTAAAGGCTTCTTCACCACTAAAAATCATTTTTCCTAAAAAGCCTCGAATGTGTACTTCTTCGCGCTCCTCTTCGGTAGTTGCCCATTGGCGTAACCAATCGATTAAGGTTAAATCATTTTCGAAAAACTCACTGTTATCTAATGGTAAATACGATTGTGTTGTTGTTACACCCCAAGCAAATTTACCAGAATCTGCTTTCTCCTTATCATTCAATATTTGATAAAATGCAGTTGTCGCTCTAGAGTCTCTAGAAAACAACACCACTTTTTCACCTTTATTTAAGTTTAGATCGATATCTTTAAAAAGTATTTCTCCATCTAAAGTAGCCGTTAAACCTTCAACATTTAATATTTGATCTCCCGCTTCTCTATCACGTTCAAAAATAATAGCTGGATAACGACGACTGGTACGTCTAATATCTTCAATATTAAGTTTATCAATCATCTTTTTTCTACTTGTCGCCTGTTTAGACTTGGCAACGTTAGCAGAGAAACGACGTATAAATTCTTCTAACTCCTTTTTCTTTTCTTCGGCTTTCTTATTTTGCTGCGCATGTTGTCTTGCCGCTAATTGAGAAGACTCGTACCAAAACGTATAATTACCAGAGAAATGTGTAATTTTCCCGAAGTCAATATCACTAATATGCGTACAAACAGAATCTAAAAAGTGTCTATCGTGCGAGACTACAATAACACAGTTATCGTAATTTGCCAAAAAGTTTTCTAACCAAGAGATTGTTTCGTAATCTAAATCGTTGGTAGGCTCATCCATTATTAACACATCTGGATTTCCAAAAAGCGCTTGTGCTAATAACACACGTACTTTTTGTTTACCATCAAGGTCGCCCATTAACGTATAATGGTAATCGTCTTTTACACCTAAGTTAGACAACATTGAAGCGGCATCACTATCGGCATTCCAACCATTCATTTCTTCAAACTGCACTTGAAGCTCTCCGATTTTTTCAGCATTTTCATCCGTATAATCTGAGTATAACGCATCAATTTCAGACTTCAATTTATATAGTGGTTTATTACCTTTTAAAACGGTTTCTAAAACAGTGTCTTCATCGTGCTTATTGTGGTCTTGTGTTAAAACCGACATACGCTTTCCTGACTCTAAATGTACACTTCCAGAATTTGCTTCTTGCTGACCCGAAATTATTTTTAAAAATGTAGACTTTCCTGCGCCATTTGCACCAATAATACCATAACAATTTCCATTATTAAAGGTTGTGCTTACTTCGTCGAAAAGTATACGCTTACCAAATTGGACTGAAAGATTTGAAACTGTTAACATAAATTGTAGTATAAAAATTTTTGCAAAAGTAGAAAAATACTTCCATAAGACGAAATAAAAGCAGGCTTAATAACTTTAACAACGCCTTAACACCACAAAAGAAAAGCAAAACATATTTTTGTTGTTAATCTTACAAATAACTCGCTCTATTAATGAATATTAAAGCTCTTTGCATCCTACTAATACTTCCTCTAGTTTTTACCTCTTGTAAAAGTGATAAGGTGGATACTGATTTAGAAGGGCGTGCTTTTTTTGGTGGTGAAATTGTTAACCCGTATTCTAATTATTTAGTACTTTCTAAGAATAGAAAAACTATAGATACGTTACACTTAGATACAAAGAACAGATTTGCTTATACTTTTGAAAGTTTAAAGCCTGGTATTTACAACTTTTTTGACGGTAGAGAAACTCAGACTTTTTTATTAGAACCTCGTGATAGCTTACGTTTACGCTTAAACACTATAGATTTTGATGAGTCGTTAGTATATACTGGAGAAGGCGCTAAGGAAAATAATTTTTTAATAGATTTATTTCTTCAAAACGAACAGGAAGACAAAGAAATTCTTGGTATTAGTCAATTAAATCCGGTAGATTTCGAAAATAAACTTCACTCTTTAAGAGATGAAAAGCTAAAGAAGTTAGCGCGGTTTAAAAAGAAAAATAAACCATCGGCATTATTTATAGAGCTTGCAATGGCCAATATTAACTACAAATACTACTCTAATAAAGAGTTATATCCGTTAGCTAATTACAGTAAATCTGAGCGCGATATGTTTAAAAGTTTGCCAGCAGACTTCTATAATTACAGAAAAGATGTAGATTTTAACAACGATTTCTTAAAAGATTATCGTCCGTACAACTCATTTTTACGCTTTTATGTTAACAATGCTGCGCTTCAAAATCACTTTAAGCATTCTGATGACACGTCGTATAACGATCGTATTTTAGATTATACCTTAGACAAGCTTAATGTTATAGATGAAAAAATTCAGAATGAAGAAATTAAAAACGGTCTTTTAAATTATAATATTGTTCACTTTATAAGTATTACTAAAAATACTGAAGATTACGATGCCCTTTTAGAATCGTTTAAACAGAAAAGCACCAATACTGAGCAAATAGAGCGTGTAACACGTATTGTAAACTCTTACAAGAGATTAAAGCCGGGTAAAAAAATACCTAACTTAGATATTTTAGATAAAAATGATAACACGGTTGCTTTACAAGAATTAATTAAGAAACCAACGGTTATTTATTTCTGGACAAAAAACAATAAGAACCACTTAATTATAGCACATAGAAGAGCGGCCGATTTGCAGAAAAAATATCCAGAAGTAGATTTTATTGCTTTAAATGTAGATTCTATTTCTTACAAAGAACAAGTGCGTATATTAAAACTACACAACGTTAAGATTACTAAAGAGTTCCGATGTAAATCTGCATCCGAAGTCATTAGTGCCTTGTCTGTAAAACCTATTAATAACGTTTTTATTTTAAACGGGAAAGCAGAAATTGTAAACGCAAAAGCAAATATGTTTAATATTAGTTTCGAGCAGGAATTACTTGGCGTTATCAATCAGTAGTAGGATAAGAATAACTCTTTAAACTTTAATTACAATACCTGGACATTAGTGTTTGCTCTACTCCTATTTTTTTAGCTATAGTAGCTAAAATTGACACACCTATTTTTTGATGTCGTAAAGGAACATTAGAAACATATGCATCTAGCATTTGCAGCCCAATTGCGGTATAAAAAATATTTTTAGGTAAACCGTTATTGTATACTTTTCCATCTGTGGCTAGTCCATAAAAGATTTTTAAACCTTTTATTATATTTTGC
>JAGPVI010000312.1 GCA_018067115.1 Bizionia sp.
ACAAAATGCTCACGATTAGAAAACTCTGGAAGATGGTGTTGTGCTTCAACCGAAACGGATTCCAGCATAAATGGCACATACAACAACAGACTTTCATCTACTTTAAAATGTTCTTTTAATAAGCGCATTTCGGCTTCAGAAATAATTAAAGTCAAATCGCAACGATAGATGCTCGCTATTTCGCGCTTTGCTGTATCGTTAAACAAATAACGCGTATTAAATTCGGCGTTATCCTTATACGCTTGATGACGACCACGACGTAATGAGTGCAAATCTTCGGTATCTAAAATACGAAGTGCATTTGGGCACTGTTCGGCAACGCGCCACCCATATTGTTCTTCGACATTAAACCTATCGAAAACAACAATTTCAGGATTTAAAGCCTCAATAAACGTATCGAAACTTCCACAGTTTAACGCTATAGCAACGGTTGTTACACCAATACTTTCTAAATTAAAAGCATTATCACTTTTAGCACAAGCAGTAGCAAATGTTACAGTATAATCCTGTGCTTGAAACACAGCAATTAATTGCATCATTCTACTCCCAGCTGCCGAACTTTTAGGCTCAGGCCAAACAAAACCAATAATAAGGACGTTTTTTTTCAAGATAAAATAATTACACTATTCTGGCCTTGGCACTAAAGCATAGCCTAGTCGTACCTGGTTTGCCCATTCTATAACTGCTTGAATCTGCGCATCGCTTAATTTCGCCTCACTGTGCGTGTACGTATAACTTGGCAATGGCATTTCTCTTTCCTCAACCATTTCTATAATTTCTTCAAACTTATGGTCTTTTCGCTTTACAGAGTTACCTTTCCAATTAGAGAAATCGAGATGTTTTTTGCCGTCTTTAATATGGTCGGCCAGCCAGTAATTTACTGGAGTTATAGCATTATACCAAGGATATCTTGAGGAGTTTGTATGGCAGTCGAAACACGATTCTTGTAAAATAGCTTTTACATTTTCTGGCGGATTAGTTTCGGTTAAAAAAGCATTTATCGATTCTAAGTTACCATCATTTTTTTCTGGCCGGAAAAACTGAGCGATAACGAGTAAAATCAATATAGCAAATAAAATTTTCTTAAGGAGTTTCATATATTTGATGATATTAGAATTCAAAAGTAAAAAAACTAGTGACACCACAGCAACTCTACGACGAATTAAATTACGTAAATCACTCGCGAGAAAAACGATTGTATTATGCTAATCTTATTATTGACACTCCTGATTTAATTCCAAAACTACTTGACATCCTATTTATGGTAAACGACCCTATTTCATGCCGTGCCGCTTGGGTTTTCGAGTTTATGTGTAAACAAAAATTAGAGGCTTGCATCCCTTATTTAGATTCATTTACAAACCAAATGCATACCGTTCACCTAGATCCTGCCGTGCGTCCAGTTGCTAAAGTTTGCGAATATTTAATTACGGCTTACTACGCTAAGACCGACTCACAGATAAAACATTATTTAACAGACACGCATAAAGAAAAAATTTGTGCATCGTGTTTTGATTGGATGATAAATGACGAGAAAATTGCACCCAAAGCCTATGCTATGAACAGTTTATTTTTATTAGGAACCGAGTATGCCTGGATACATCCCGAATTACGTATTATTTTGGAGCGCGATTACCAGATTCAAAGTTCTGGGTTTAAAGCAAGAGCGCGACAGATTTTAAAAAAAATATAATCAAATAAAAATATCTCTTTTTTATTAAATTCATAAAAATACAACTGCTAAACATCGTTCAAAAAAGCTATCTTTGTTTTTTTTCAAAAACAACACAAAACCACTATGTTATTATCTACATTAAGTGCCATATCGCCAATTGATGGCCGTTATAGAAACAAAATTGACAATTTAAAGCTTTATTTTTCTGAAGAAGCACTAATAAAATACCGTGTTTTAGTAGAAGTAGAATACTTTATCGCACTTTGTGAACAACAGTTGCCTCAACTTAAAGGCGTAGATTCTTCTCGTTTTGAAGAATTAAGAGCTATTTATAAAGACTTTTCTTCGGAAGACGCTTTAGCTATTAAAAAAATTGAAAGTGTAACAAACCACGATGTTAAAGCCGTTGAATATTTTATTAAGGAAAAATTTGATGCTTTAAACCTATCAGAGTTTAAAGAGTTTATCCACTTTGGTTTAACGTCTCAAGATATAAATAATACAGCGATTCCGTTAAGTATTAAGGACGCGATGAATGGAGCTTACGTTCCAGAATACAGTAAATTATTACAACGTTTAAAAGAATTGGCTAAAGAATGGGCAGATGTACCTATGTTAGCAAGAACACACGGACAGCCTGCTTCTCCTACCCGATTAGGTAAAGAATTAGAGGTTTTTGTGGTGCGTTTACAAGAGCAATTTAATTTATTAAACGATATCCCAAGTGCCGCTAAATTTGGTGGAGCTACAGGAAATTATAACGCGCACAAAGTGGCGTACCCGTCTATAGACTGGAAAGCATTTGGAAGTGCATTTGTTCATGATAAATTAGGATTACACCACTCGTTTCCAACCACTCAAATTGAGCATTACGACCATATGGCGGCTTTGTTTGATTGTTTAAAACGTATAAACACGATACTTATAGATTTAGATAGAGATATCTGGACGTATGTGTCTATGGATTATTTTAAACAAAAAATTAAAGCTGGTGAAGTTGGAAGTAGCGCAATGCCACACAAAGTAAATCCTATCGATTTTGAAAATAGCGAAGGAAACTTAGGACTTGCAAATGCTATTTTCGAGCATTTATCGGCAAAATTACCAATTTCTCGTTTACAACGTGATTTAACAGATAGTACGGTATTACGTAACGTTGGTGTGCCTTTTGGACATACGTTAATTGGTTTCGCTTCTACCCTAAAAGGATTAGATAAATTACTTTTAAATGAAAGTAAATTTGCTGCCGACTTAGAAAATAACTGGGCAGTTGTGGCCGAAGCGATCCAAACAATATTGCGTCGTGAAGGGTACCCAAACCCGTATGAAGCTCTAAAAGGCTTAACACGTACTAACGAAGCGATTACGCAAACGTCGATTGCTAATTTTATAGATACACTTGAAGTTGGCGATGCTATTAAAACAGAATTAAAAGCCATTACACCAAGTAATTATACAGGAATATAAAAATAAAATTTTGAGTTCGTAAAGAAACTCTTTTAATACAAAAAGGATAGCACGCGCTATCCTTTTTTTTGTTTTATGATCTATAAACTTTAATTATTAAAATAGTCCATAACTTTACCTAATTGGTTTTTATCGATATCCACATCTTTCATTTTCTCCATAAGTTGCACTAGTTTTTCAGGTTGCATATTGTCTCCAATAACGCGAACCACAGCGAAACCAACCTCTTCTGAGCTTGCTAAAAGAATAAACTCGTCAATCTCTTCACCTTCTCCAATGGTATTAACTTGAAACTTCATACCATTATCGCTAAACTCCATTAATTCACTATACTCTTTATTCTTAAAAACAGTTTTCGCTTTCTCTAATTCTGAAACATAGGTCGTTTTATCAGTTTTATCGGCTTTATAACCTAAAACATTAACCTTTTTAAACGAATTGTAAACTTTTCGTTGTTCGTCATCGAGTTCGGTTTGCGAAATATCTATCATTTTAGGAGAGAGATCTATCATTAAAAACTCGGGTTTATCTTGATGCTCTACAAAGTATGTTTGTATAGACTCTTCGTTTTTACAACTGAAAAGCGTTAATAAAAACAAGGTGCTTAATGCAAATAATCTAACTGATTGTTTCATAATTGATGGTGATTTTTGGAATCGTTAATTACTTTTTCTTCTCTAATTCGTCACTTCCCGGTAAGTCAAACTTCTTCGTTAATTTAGAAATCTGATTCAAATTAATATCTCCTGTAAAAGAAACCACAACCGTTTGTAGGCTACGTTTTTTCCCGTTGATATTAATATCTGTATCTTTCATTACAGCGTCCAATCCGTTTACAAACATTAAAAGTTCTGCTACGTGGTTTTCATCTTTACCTTCTTTTACATAGAATTTCACGATCATTCCGTTATCCTTTACTTCCATCAATTCTTCTAAAACATTAGCTCTTGATTTTACCCATTTAGAGACCTCTGCAGAAATCACCTTATCATCGGTAGCTAAGGTTTTAAAACTGGTAATACTATTTACCATTTGCATAAACTCTTTGGCTTCGGCATCTTCTGGATTAATGTCCATTTTGGCCAACATCTGGAACATTTTAGGTTTAATAGATACATAAGTTACATTAGTATCATCGCTATATTTCGAAAATATATCGCTCTGTGCTAAAGCGGTTAAAGGCATTAAAATAACTGCTAAAGCAAATAGAATAATTGATTTTTTCATCGTGTTTAATTTTATGATTGACGGGGTGTTTATTATAGTTTTCATATGTTTTTTATTTTAATTGTTAAATACTCTTCTTAATGGATGATTAAATTCTTTTAAATAATCGACTTGTGTTCCTGCTGTTTTAATAGCATCCAAATAGCCCACTTTTTCGGTGCCTTTATTAAATTGTTTAGACACAAAGTGCAACGACTCTTTGACTTGTTGGTAAGCGAGTTCCTTTTCATTTTGGGTATACTCTTCTGTATTATTTACAAAAGAATTGAAGAAAAACCCGAA
>JAGPVI010000324.1 GCA_018067115.1 Bizionia sp.
CAATACCACTAATTCCTGGCATATGTATATCCATTAATACAACATCGTATTTAGTGGTTTTAACCTTTTCTACAGATTCTTCACCATTATCTACCACGTCGCAATTAAGCTTCATTTTATTTAAAATCTTTTTGGTAATCATTTGGTTGATTTTGTTGTCTTCAACCACCAAGATTTTAATTTTGGTGAGATCAATTTCGCTAATATCTTTAAAGTAGTTTGTTTTCTTTTCTTTAATGACTTCGGTGGTGTGTTCCATAGGGATATCGAAGTAAAAAGTGGTTCCTTTTCCTAGTTCACTTTTTAAATAAATATTACCCTTTAAAATATCAATAAGTCCTTTTACGATAGATAATCCTAAACCGGTACCACCATATTTTCTGTTAATTTGAATAGAGCCTTGAGAGAAACTTTCGAACATATGTTCTTGTTTCTCTTTACTAATTCCAATACCGTTATCCTCCACCTCAAAGCGAATCTTGTAGATGCCGTTATCTTCGTCAATTTTTTTAGCACGTACCCAAATATCACCGTCTTTAGTAAATTTTATAGAGTTACCAATAAGGTTAATTAAAACCTGAGAAATCTTTAATTGGTCGGCATTATAGTTAAAAGGTAAGTCGTTATCATACTCTAAATGCAATACAATATTATTATCTACAGCCGAATTGTTTAAGGCCGAAATAACGTTAGACATTTTCTTTTTTAAGTTAAATATCTCTGGTTCGATATCTACTTTATTAGCTTCAATTTTATTAATCTGAAGGATGTCGTTAATAAACGTAAGTAAGTATTCTCCAGAAAATTTAAGTGACTGCAAATGGGAAACCTGCTCTGGCTTTGGAGACTCGTCTAATAACATATTTGTTAAACCCGTTACGGCATAGAGAGGTGTTCTTAGCTCATGCGTTACTGTAGATAAAAAGTTAGCCTTTGTTTTAGAGGCTAGTTCGGCATTTTCTTTAGCAATAATTAATTCGGCATTTTTTTTATGTAACACATTATTAGACTTTAGTCTAATATTATTGTTTTTGTATAATGATAAGGTTAAAAGCGATAAAATAGTAATTAGCGCAATACTTAAAATAGTAGTCAGTTGGTCGAAGGTGTCTTTGTTAGAGCGTTTCTGTATTTCGGCTTCTGTTTCACTAATATAATCGATAACACCCCCTTTTAGAGACGAGCGTTTATTATGCGGGTAAAAATAGCCGCGCTTAACAGATAGTAAAGAGTCCGTTAAGTGTATGTATTTTTTTAGGTAGCTGTTAGATTCTTTTAAATCACCTTTTTTCTCATACACCTGACTTAGAATAATGTAACTAGTGTCTAAAAGTGTTTTAAAGTTGTTAGTATTAGCTATTTTATAGCCAGCTTGCGCGTTTTCTAAAGCGAGATTTAGTTGGTTTGAATGCGATTGTACGAGTGCTAGGTTTAAAGTCGCGCTACACAATAATTTATTGTATTGAAACTGTTTAGAAATAAGAATAACTTCTTTAAAAATAACTACTGCCTGGTCATAATTTTCTAAAGCTAAGTGTACTTTACCTGTGTACAATATAGCTTCAGTTTTTAGTTTCGTTAAATTTTCTTGCTCGTAGTATGTGGCTGCCGATGTAAAGTAGTCTAATGCGTGAGTATATTCTTTTTGAGATAAATAAACTTTTCCAATTGTATTGTAAGTAGTGGCTAAATTAATATTATCGTTGATCTCTCTTTGAATTTCGATGGCTTGAATAAGCGTTTTAATAGCGGCATCGTTTTCTTCAAAAATGTGTTGTAGCTTACCTAGTTTAGAGTAGGTAATAGCAAGGTCTTTATTGTTTTTATTTTTTAGGGAGAGTACTAAAGCAGAATCTAATTTTTGTTGTGCATCGAAAAAATGATAGGTGTCTATATCTTTTTGAGCACTTAAAATAAGTTCTTCTGCTTTGGTTAATGTAGATGTACGGTCTTGCGCAAAAGCACAGTTAAAAACTAAAGAAAAAAAAAGAGTTAAAAGTAAAGATAGTTTATAGGTACGGTACATTAGTAATATGTAGGTTAATACACAAATATAATTATTTATGTAGTAAACGTCTCTATTTTCTCGATAAATTGATAATCAGGTCAATCACTCGACTAGAATACCCGGTTTCATTATCATACCAGCCAATAATTTTCACCATATTTCCAATTACAGACGTCATCTGTGCATCGAAAATACAAGAATGTGTATTACCAACAATATCTATAGATACAATAGGGTCTTCGGTATATTCTAAAACACCTTTATATTGATATTGTGCTGCCGTTTTAAATGCCGCATTAACCTCGTCTATCGTAACAGTTTTCTGGACATTAAATGTAATGTCTGTTAGGGAGCCGTTGGCAACAGGAACGCGAATACCGCAACCTCCAATGGCATTAGATAGTTCTGGGAAAATTTTTGTCAATGCCTTTGCCGCACCAGTAGTTGTGGGTACTATCGATTGGCCTGCGGCACGTGCACGTCGTAAATCTCTATGAGGCTGGTCGTGTAAACTTTGGTCTGTAGTATACGAGTGAATCGTAGTTATATACGCTTCATTGATGCCGCAAAGATCTTTAATAACCGCAATCATTGGGGCTGCATTATTTGTGGTACACGACGCATTAGAGATTATTTTTTCAGAACCATCTAAAATAGCCTCATTTACACCAAGAACAATAGTTTTAATGTCGTCGGTTTCTGGCGGAACACTTAAAATAACGCGTTTTGCTCCGTTTTTGATATGGTATTCTAAAGCCTCTTTAGTTTTAAACTTTCCTGAAGCTTCAATAACGAAATCCACATTATAGGGATTCCAATTGATGTCTTTGGGGTGGTTATGGTTAAGCAATACCACCTTTTTGCCATTAGCAATAATATGAGTTGCGTCATGCGATACATCTCCTTTAAAAATACCGTGAATACTGTCGTATTTTAATAAGTGGCTTAGCGTTTTAACATCCGAAAGGTCATTAATAGCAACAATGTTTACATTAGGGTAGTCTTGTAACAATCTAAAAACACGTCGTCCAATGCGACCAAAACCATTAATGGCGACAGTAATCATATTAGTTAATATGTTTTTGAGCTTTGTAAGACGAACGTACTAAAGCACTACTTTCTACGTGTCTAAATCCTAGTTCTAAACCAATTTCTTTGAATTCTTCAAATTGATCAGGCATTATAAAACGCTTAACAGGTAAGTGTTTTTTACTAGGCTGTAAATATTGCCCAATAGTTACAACATCTACATCGTTTGCTCTTAAATCGTGAAGAGTTTCTATAACCTCTTCTCGTGTTTCACCCAAACCTAACATAATACCAGATTTAGTACGACGTTGACCTTGTTGTTTTAAGTATTTTAAAACACCTAAACTTCTTTCGTATTTAGCTTGAATTCTTACCTCTCGTGTTAAACGCTTAACGGTTTCAATGTTATGCGATACCACTTCTGGAGCTACATTAATAATACGGTCGATATGTTTTTCGATACCTTGAAAATCAGGGATTAAGGTTTCTAGAGTCGTTTCAGGATTCATTCGGCGAACAGATTTTACAGTTTCTGCCCACATAATACTCCCCATATCTTTTAGGTCATCTCTATCCACACTCGTTAAAACAGCGTGTTTTATGCCCATAATTTTTATAGAACGGGCTACTTTTTCAGGCTCATCCCAGTCTACAGTTTCTGGTCTTCCGGTTTTTACACCACAAAAACCACATGAACGCGTACATACATTACCAAGAATCATAAAAGTTGCGGTACCTTCACCCCAACACTCACCCATATTTGGGCAACTTCCAGAAGCACAGATCGTATTTAATCCATACTTATCTACTAAACCTCTTAATTCGGTGTACTTTTTACCTGTTGGTAATTTTACCCGTAACCACTTTGGTTTTTTTTGTGCTGGTAATATACTGGAAACTGTTTCGCTTTTCATATATAAAATTTTGTGGCTACAAAGATACAAAGTATTCTATAAACTAGTTATAAAGAATCCCTAAAACTGGCGAGATGTGGTGAGTCAATATTAAAAATAATAAGCTTTACTTTTAAATAATTTTTGGGTGATAAAAAAGGAGTTAAATAGTGTTTTTAAGAAAAAGAATCGCTTTTTTTAATAACGTCTGCAAGTAGTTTTTTAGCACGTAATAACTTCACTTTAACATTGTTCATAGGTTCGTTAAGTGCAACGCTAATTTCTTTATAACTCAATTCTTGAAAATACCGAAGGTTGATAATTTCTTGATAATGTGGTTTTAACTTTTTTATATCTCGTAAAAGCTTTGCTAAATTTTGTTCGGTGATTAATTTGTCTTCAGCAGAAGGGGTTTCGTCTGCTACTAAATACACCGTGTTATCTTGGCTGTTGATGATTTTTGAGTTGATAGAGCTTTTTTCTTTACGTACTAAATCAATATGAATATTTTTAGAAATGGTAATTAACCACGTTTTAAACGTATAATTCTCGTTATACGTGTCAATCTTATCGAAAGCCTTAGAAAAGGTTTGAATAGTAATATCTTCAGCGTCATTTTCGTTTTCTATCCGCTTTAATTGATACCCGTAAACATAATCCCAATATTCGTTTAATAGAAAATTAAACGCTTTTTGATTGTTCTGTTTCGCCTTTTTGATGGCTTTTTCTATTTCCAATAGTTTGGTTTTGAAATGAGATTTGCAATAAATATAGTGAATTGAAAACCAATTAAAAATAGTTCTAAAAAGGGTAAGATGAAAATTAAATCGAGTTCATTTAGTTTTTTAGCAGAGAAACCTACGGCTAAAAACTGAATTATAAAACGTAATAATACAAGTGCCACTACAAATTGCCAATAAAAACCAGTCGCTATAAGTGTTATCGAAAAAGTCCAAAATAGCAACTGAGAGCTATAAAACAATCCTAATAGGTATTTGTGTAAGGGTTTGTATTTTTTAGCAGTAGATACGTGTCTGCGTTTTTGTCTGTACCAACTGTTTAAAGATGTTTTAGGAATAGAAGAGGTGAAGCTATTTGGTGTAAAACATAAGTTGGTATTCTCTGCATTGGCAGCTTCATTTATAAATAAATCGTCGTCTCCAGACCGAATATCAATATGATTTATAAAACCGTTAGTTTTAAAAAACTCTGAACGTTTATAAGCCAAATTCCGACCAACGCCCATAAATGGAATACCAATTTTCGCAAATGAGAAATATTGAATAGCGGTAAGTAGCGTCTCGTAACGTATTACTTTATTTAGCACCGAATTCTTGATTTTATTATAAGCACCGTAGCCAAGGACTATAGTATTCTTCTCAGAGAAATGAGCAGTCATTTCACTAATCCAATGTTCGGAAACTGGTTTGCAGTCGGCGTCGGTTAATAGTAGATGTTCGTATTGTGCAGCTTTTATACCTAAGGTTAGCGCATATTTTTTCTTGCCCCAAAAGGCTTCCGTATTCCTAACATTAACAATTTTAATATTGGGGTATTGCTCTGCGAACGCTTCCATTATTTCTAAGGTGTTGTCGCTAGAGGCATCGTTAATTAAAACGACTTGGAAGTTAGGGTAGTTTTGATTTAAAATAGAAGGTAAAAAAGAGACTAGATTTTTCGCTTCGTTTTTAGCGCAAATTAAAACCGAAACAGGTAGTGTATTCGGTGTTGTTTGAATAGGTTTATGGAAAGCAAAGCTGCCAAAAACGATACCGTAAAACACAACTTGAATACAAACTATAACAACAAAGCTATAGAATACAATATCAAGTATTACCATTCTTTATTACGAGTGTTGAGGTTCGCTGCAGTTTTCGTATTGTTCTGGCGTTTTTCCGCAAAAACCACACGATTCACCTTCTTTATTTAACATTGGGTTCTGGCTCGCGCAGGTACCTGCAAATTTACCATCTTTTTTTGCCCAAATTTTTATTGCTATTCCAGCTATTGCTAAACCTAAAAGTACTAATGTAATTGCTAGTAGTTTCATGTGTGTATTGTTCTTAATAATTTTTACAAAGATACT
>JAGPVI010000326.1 GCA_018067115.1 Bizionia sp.
TCATCAAATCTTTTGATTTCTATTAAATTTGATACTGAATCTCTGACATATGCTGTATACGAATATAAATTTGGGTCATCTGAAGCGTAGTAAATTGTAGACCTTATTTTGTTTTTATAATCATAAGTGTAATTTCTACAAGTATAATCGTCAATCTCAAAAATATCTTTTTCTTGAATTAGATTATCTTTCTTGTCGTATTTGTACTTATAGGTCGTGACTGTATCTCCATCTTTATAAAACCATATTTCAGATGTTGGTTTTCCTTTTTTATTGAATTCCTTATAGTAGTTGGAATAATGAACAAAAGGTGTATTGAACCACCAATTATGAAATCTACTTTTTGTGAAACGAGCACTTGAAAATCCATAATGACCATAATCTCCTTCTGTGTTAAATAATTTCATATTCTGACGGTCTTTGTCAAGGAAATTTAATTGTTCTCTTACTGATTTTACTTTTCCATAAATAGTATCCTTTTGTTGACTAAAAGAAATTGAAAAGAAAAAAAGTAGTGAAAAGGTTATGAGGATTGTCTTATTCATTGTGGTTGATTTTCGACTAATTTATTTCACTTTTTAATGATTCAAAAGTATAAATGAGTGAAGTATTCTTTTTGATTGGTGAAACTGTTTATTGGTTTAGTCAAATGCATTACAACTCTAGTATATCAGCATAAACCAAACACACAAAAGGTCTAGTAAGCGGTATAAGGGTTATTATTTTGTATTAATGCGATTAAGTATACTAGCCACAAGCGGTAATAATTTATGGATGGGTATTAATTAATAGCGGGTACAATATAGATAATACTTTTTATATTATGTTAAGGGGACACGTAAATGTAAATAGGTTCTTTACTGGTTGATTCGATCTGGTTTTATGGTGTATTGCAAGTTTAATTGCTGCTAGTAATGCACCTCCACTTTTAAAACCCCATTATTGTTTAACCAAATAATCTAATACTGTAAATGTAATGGCTCCAGTAAAAACGGTTGCCAATGTTATAGGAATTGAGTTTTTTTTAAGTGCGGGAGTTATCTATTTGGGTAATGCTATAGCCAAAAGTGCAGCGCCTGCCATAGCGATTAAAAATGCTTCACGTTCTTTTCGTAAATGCCCCAAAGTACACCAATTGCAAGTGTTCCTGAAACAATGAGTATTACTATAAATAGTGTTATCTTTATTTAATGTTTGTCCTTTTCTTTGTTAATTAATACGAATTCCGCATACATTGGAAAATGGTCTGACCCTATTTTTGGTAGGCGTTCTAAATTTTTTAAATGAAATTCTTTGGTTACAAAAACGTGGTCTAATGGCCATCGCATAAAAAAATTCTCTGCGTTAAAACTGTTGTAAAAACCTCTACCAACCCTTACATCGTAAAGTATATTTTTTGTTCCTGTTAAATCATCGACATAAGACCAAACCACGTCATTGAAATCTCCAGCCACAATGGTTGGTAATTTTCTTCCTTTAATTTTCTTCCCCAATTTTTTTAGGGCATTTTCTTGCTGACCTGCATTGTCTGGTAAATCCTTAAAATGGGTAGGCGGAACTGGATGCATAGAATAAAAACTTATTTTGTTTCCATCGGCAAGAGTAATGGTACTTTCAAAAGATGGTACTTTTTTATTAGTTAAATAAGCGACTTCCACCTTTTCTAGCGGAAACTTGCTGTACAACACCATTCCATAAGTTACTTCGTTGATAGTATGTTGGGAATAGGGATATTCGTTTTCGATAACTTTAAGTTCTTTGTCCCACCATTTATCTACCTCCATTGCCAAAACCAAGTCGGGTTTTTTAAGGTTAATTAACTCAAGTAATGGTTGTGATTTTCTATTGGTCATTTTTACATTGCTCAATAAAAGGCTGAACTGGGTGTTAGCAGTTGTTAAATCTTTAGCTGTTGGAACGTCTACCGAAACCAGACTTGTATAGTTAATTAAAAATGAGCTGTTTATAATAAGACCAATGAGCAAACCAATAAACAATAGATAGCTATGCCATTGCCATTTCTTAAACGTGGGAATGAGACATAATATGACGATGAAAGACAAAGCGAAAAATTGAATTCGTGGGAAATCCAGCATTTTTAAATACCTGATTTCTGCATTTCGGAAAAATGAAAGTATTGAGCTTACAGCCAAAATAAATGCAAAAACATAAAGAATAATAACTAAAATCTTTTTTATTTTTTCCATAAGTTATTGAATTCTCGCTTTTTTTAGCCTTGCACATAACGTTGTTGTGCGTGGTTAAGCACCTAATTTAGCAAATAAATAACAGATAGAATATTCCGCAGGAATATTTGTAAGTAGGCTAGTACTAGCAATGGATTATAAACGGTGTTGTGTGTAGTTTTTATTTATTCAGGATATATTAATTTCCATTCTTTTCCGTTGATATCATCAAATTGAATAATTCCGAAATCATAATCGTAAAACACTTTGTTTACATTTTTTGATATTGTGCCATATGAAGAATTTAGATATTCATCGTTACTTCCGGATTCAATTTCAACAACCTTTTTATATGTATGGTTGTTTATGGTCATTTGGGCTTTAGTTTGGTTGTTAAAATCACTCATAATAATATTAGCAGGATTTTGAATTTCATCGATAAAAGCAAAATTCGATATGTTCCACATTGGAAAATTTATACCATTATTTAGTTTGTCAAAATTTTTAGAGAATATATAATTCACTATTCCATTTCGTTCATAATTTTGGTTTTCTATAATTTCAAATCGGATTATTTTACTGTCATAATAATGACTTAATCCGCCACTGCCACCTGAAAATGTTCCGGCAACATAGTCGCCTTGTTTTTTTGTTTCATTAAGAATGACTTTGAAATGGATTTGTTCGCCGTCTTGATTTTGGTAAGTAATTGTTTGACCGATTTGATAATTGTAGTTGATAATTAAGTCATTATTTTCACTATTAAATTGATAGTGTGTTTTGGCATCATCATCGTCATCTACATTACAAGACCCACAAATTAGAACTCCAAAAGTAAATAGAAGGTATTTCAAAACAGTTTTCATAATTCTATATTTACTTTATTAACGGATTTTTCTTTAGTTTGTTGTCAACGTGTTGTGTATAAGCAGTGGCGTGGTTTAAGCACTAAAGTTGGTAAATATAGCACTGATAGAAAGTCCGAGATGACTTTCGTAAATTGGCTAAAACCAGCAATTAATTATACATGATTTTGTGAATAGTTTTTATTCAAAACTATTCTTTTAAAGAACTCTTCCTAATCTTTTGGCTTCATCGTCTTTTCTTGCTCCATACATCATTCCAAGCATCATCCCAATACCAGTTCCAATAGATAATCCAATACTTGTTCCAAGGCCAGCATCAATCGCTGTACCTATAGATGTACCAATTGCTGTTCCATATATCATTCCATAAACCATCCAAATTTCAGTGTAGTATTTCTCTGATGTAAAAGAAAATTCATTTTTAAGAAATACTTTAAATTCAGATAGTTTTTGTTTGTAGAATTTTCTTCTGTTTTCCGATGCTGTATTTAGATTCAACGAAGAGAGTTTTTCTTGTATTAATTGGGATTGTTCTTCAGTTAAACCTTTATTATTCAAAGATGACAATGTTCGGATAAAACAGTTATAAACTTTTATTTCAGATTTTTTATTTGTTTGAGATAGTAAAGTGTTTAATAATTCGGAAGCCTTGTTTATGTTCATCATACTTTATAAGTAGTTGAATTTGTTTTTTTGTTACACCAGTTTTAAATTTCTCGATGGTTGTTCTAATTGGCTATAACGGTTTGTGTGTGATTTGTTTGCGTGAATATTCCGCAGAAATATTTGTAAGGCGGCTAGTACTAGCAATGGATTATAAGCGGTGTTGGCATTATTTAATTTTTTTCATTATCCGCTTTAAGCTGCTAATCATTATTCCGTTTGTGCTTTTCACAAAAGCAAAATCTTCATTATCATTATCATCAATTGATACTTGACCAATAACTTTCCTAGAGTATATTATTTCTAAAGTGTTTAAATCATAAACTTCAAGAGTAGATTCAGCTACATTCTTTTTCTTGCTGTAAGTTTGTCCAACTTTTATACCAATCATTTCATTTTTTGAGCTACTAGATTCTATATTAATTAAATAATCGAAGCCCGATTCTTGTTTAATGCGTTGTAATAACATTTTGTCTGGGTTTAAAGGAACATAAGGCAAGCTAAAAGTTGTTAACTCTTCTGCTTTTTGAAGTTGATCACCAAGATTTTTGTAAAAACCAGCGTATGCAATTTTTGTAAGTTTAGATTTTATACGCTGTGGAGACTGTATTTCATTTAACAACCATTTTCCTTCTCTATAATCGATGCCATAAGGAGTGGATTCTATGACATGTACATATGAAGCAGTATGACATGAGGTTAATAAAATTACACAAATATATATAATTGATTTTTTCATAATTAATGCTAAGGGTTTTTGTAAGGAACGTTGCGGTTTTTAGTGCGAGGAATTTCGGAAGGAAAATCAGAAGCTAGCAAACGTGCAACGACCTTTGTTTTAGTACAACACCAGCAATTGTTTATATGCGGTGTTGTGCATAGTTTTTTTTCAGATTGGTAATTCCAATTATTTCACTCAATATTTTCAGTCCGTTTTTAGAAATAATTCTAAACGCTAATTCTGTAAATATAAAACGAAAAACTACTAAAGCCATTAAAGTGGGAATTATCAATGAAATTATTATCTCTTTTTCCTCTGTAAACAATGCTATAGAAAATCCGATAATCGGAAACAAAAATATTATCGATAACATTACTCGAAAAGCTTTGTGAATAGTAATTTCGAGAGTTCCACGTTTAGATTTCAGTTTTCCGTTTAATACGCAAAATGCTCCGCGTCCAGGTTTCGACGAGATTATTCTAAATCCGTTTTCATTTACTTTTCCAATAAACGCTTTTTTAGTCCATTCTGAAACAAGAGAATCAGTTATCAACGTGTTTTGTTCTAGTTCTGCTATTGCTTTTGAACTATCAATTGACAGTTCAAATTCATAATTATTTGTCGGAAATATATTCATTTATATTCGGTTTTCAAATGAGACACAACGTGTTTGTATATCTTAAGTTAGCCTTATCAAATATAAGTTATAAATTAAGAATCAAATCAGAAAGAATAAAAAGAGAGGATTAAGGTTATTTTGTGTATTGAGA
>JAGPVI010000337.1 GCA_018067115.1 Bizionia sp.
TCTCAAGAAAACATTCAATTAAAGCCGGATAAAATTGAGAGTGTTATACGAACCAAAAAGGTGCTTCACTAACAAAAACACAACATATTATAATCCCTATGAGCGCGATAAAACACAATTGGACAACTCAAGAAATTTTAGATATTTATAATAAACCAATAATGGAGTTGCTTTACGAGGCGGCAACTATTCATCGTTTACATCATGACCCAAACACGGTTCAAGTAAGCACATTATTATCTATTAAAACAGGAGGCTGCTCTGAAGATTGTGGATATTGCCCACAAGCAGCCCGTTACCACACTAATGTAGAAGGAAACGATTTAATGACCGTAAAACAGGTAAAAGCGCAGGCTTTACGAGCTAAATCTGGCGGAAGCTCTCGCGTTTGTATGGGTGCCGCTTGGAGAAATGTAAAAGATGGTGAAGAATTCGATCAGGTTTTAGAAATGGTTCGTACCATTAACAAACTGGATATGGAAGTCTGCTGCACCCTAGGGATGGTTACAGAAAACCAAGCAAAGCGTTTGGCCGAAGCTGGATTATACGCCTATAATCATAACTTAGATTCCTCAGAAGACTATTACAAAAAAGTGATTTCTACTCGTGGTTTCGAGGACCGCCTACAAACTATAGATAACGTACGTAAAACTAATGTTACCGTATGTTCTGGAGGTATTATTGGTATGGGCGAGAAAGTGGAAGACCGCGCAGGTATGTTAGTCGCACTTTCTACTTTAAATCCGCAACCAGAATCGACACCAATTAATGCTTTAGTTGCTGTAGAAGGCACGCCTCTAGAGAACCAGGAGCCTATCGTCATTTGGGATATGATAAGAATGGTAGCCACCACGCGAATTATAATGCCAGAAACTCAAGTACGCCTAAGTGCAGGGCGAACTCAAATGACGCAAGAAGGACAAACGCTATGCTTTTTTGCAGGAGCAAACTCCATTTTTGCAGGCGACAAATTACTTACAACTCCTAATCCTGATGTAAGTGACGATATGAAAATGTTTGAAATCTTAGGATTAAAACCTCAAAAGCCATTTACAAAGAAGGCACAACCACTAACGGTTGAAGCAGCAGATTCTACCTATGAAGCCCTAGGAGAAAAACCAAAATGGACACGCCCTACGCACAAAATTGAACGTAATGAACAGGCAAAACAAAACCGAAAATCATCACAATAGTTAAAGTATTATTATAAAATTCATAGTTCAGTAACGTTTTCTTAGCTTTGTAAGCTAAAACCTTAAACTATTTGAAACTGAACCTTGAAGATATACCCCGTGTAAAAACCATTTCGAAAGAAGACTTTATACGCCAATATTTTAAGCCTCAGAAACCTGTTGTAATAGAGCGTTTTATAGAGGATTGGCCAGCATATTCTAAATGGAATTTAGACTATATAAAGGAAGTGGCTGGTGATAAAACTGTGCCGCTTTACGATGATAGACCTGTAGACTACAAAGATGGTTTTAACGAGCCACACGCTACAATGAAAATGAATGATTATATCGATTTATTGAAGCGTGAACCTACAAAATTTAGAATTTTTCTGTGGAATATTCTTAAAGAAGTACCTATGCTACAAAAAGACTTTTCTTATCCCGACTTTGGTTTACGATTAATGAAGAGCTTACCAATGCTTTTTTTCGGCGGAAAAGATTCGTTTACGTTTATGCATTACGATATTGATTTGGCTAATATCTTTCATTTTCATTTTGAGGGTAAAAAAGAAATTATTCTTTTCGACCAAGAGCAAAACAAGTACTTATATAAAGTGCCACATTCGTTAATTACAAGAGAAGACATTAATTTTTCGAACCCTGATTTCGAAAAATGGCCCAATTTAAAACAAGCAAAAGGCTGGCAATGTGAATTAAACCACGGCGAAGTACTATATATGCCAGAAGGCTATTGGCATTATATGCGATATATTACCCCGGGGTTTTCAATGAGTTTAAGAGCAGTTGCTAGGCGGCCTAAAAATTTAGGAAAAGCGATATATAATATAATTGTAATGCGTAATTTTGACAATATTATGAGACGTTTAAAAGGTCAAGAATGGATAGACTGGAAAAACGAAAAAGCATTAACTAAAACAAAAAACACTTAATTTAGATATGAAAAAATTACTATTAGTAGCCATGCTATTATCTGCTTTTATAGCAAATAGCCAATCGTTTTCTGGTAAAGGTGATCAGAAATTTTTTATAGGTGCAAATATTCAAGATAATGCATCGGGACTTAATGTTGGATACGATTACGGACTAGGGGAAAACTTCTCTATTGGTGTAAATTCTACCTATGCTATAAACGTAAACAATGGTGTTGACAAGGCCTTTAGCGATCGTTTTGATTTAAAAGCGCGTTTTAATGCCAATTTAGGAAACGTTTTAAATATAGATGAAAATTTTGACCTTTATCCTGGTTTAAACCTAAGTTTAAAGAATTTTGGAGGTCATGTTGGCGCTCGTTATTTCTTTAGTGAAGGCTTTGGAATTTTCACAGAAGCTACTTTCCCATTAGCGAAATACAGTGATGATAAATTAGATAATGGGTATTACATACACAACCAATTTGCAGTAAATATTGGAGCAGTATTTAACCTGTAGTCTAAATAAATAATAAAAAAGCAGCTTTCTACACTGTGAAAGGTGCTTTTTTTATTTAACTAACTGGTTCACTTTCGCATAAACCAAATGACTTTCCCAGCCCCTATAGAGTAAATAGTCAGCTAGTTTTTTCTTTTTCTTCTGTGCGTTTGATTCTCGTATAGAAAGCATTTTTTTATCTGCTAAATCATTAAAAGTTTCAAGATAATCAAAATCATTAATCTCTTTTAAAGCCGAAGTAATAAGATGTTTATTAATATCCTTTTGTTTTAATTCTTGTGTGATACGATAGCGTCCCCATTTTTTGATACGGAATTTTCCGCTCACAAAAGCTTTAGCAAAACGCTCTTCATTTAAAAACTTGTTTTGAAGTAAATGCACAATTATAACATCAATAGCCTCAGGAATCATTTTCATATCTCTTAGTTT
>JAGPVI010000341.1 GCA_018067115.1 Bizionia sp.
ATTAGGAATACAAGAATCCAAGGAGCCAAGAGAAAAAATGGCGACAGGTCGGCAAAACCATAATTTAAAATATTAAACTCGCCTTTAAACAGCCAAAGAAAAAGACCGTTTAACACTAGAAAAATGGCGATAACTAAATAGCCAATTGGCGATGCGAAAAAGGACTGGATTTCTTTTTTTAATATGGCAATCATAGGGTGCTTATTTAATTTATTAACGCGTTGCTACTAGTAGCGACGCCAACTTTTAGTCTTTACATTTATTTAATAGATACTAATTTATCTACACTCCACGCTTCTGGTTTAGCGCAAAACAAAGGCTTCGTTTCTGCCCAGACGCTTTTAAATAATTCAGAGTGGCGGTAGTTTTCTAAATCGGCTTCTGTAGCCCAGTAACTATACGTAAAAAAGACGTTAGTATTGTTTTTATCGCGGTAAAGCTCTAAAAAATTACAGCCTTCAAATCCGCGAATGCGCTCCTTAACGTCTTCAAAATTCGATAAAAATAGAGGGATGTTTTCCTCGGCGAATGTTAATTTTACTATGCGTACTAAATCGGTTGTTATCATGTGTTAGTCAATAAAATTTACAGTTATGGTATCTCTTAATTTTAACCCCATTAAAGTGCTTGCTCCACCCACTGTTACCGTATTGCTTTTATAGATGGCTATTTCTAAATAATTCGAAGAGTTAACAACGACCAAGGCTTTACCTTCGGCATCTCTTTCACTTTCGGGTTTATCAAAATTAACGATATCGCTATATTTTGAATATATTGTTTTTAGCTGATGGCTTCTCGCCCAAATAATAAACTTGCGACCTTTTTGTATGGATTCAAAAAACGAATGTTTAATGTTTGTAATAACGTTTCCGTAATTATCTATATAAATAATACTACCAATAATTTGCGACTGCTCTTCATTTACATTAGGTTTAATATCGGTAATAGGTTTAATATGGTCTATACGTTTCCCTATTACATCCAATGTACCACCTCTCGCAATATGGCAGGCTACTTTTACAAAAACATCCAACACCGGAAAGCTAGATTCTATGCGGTCGTGAATATTAATTTCTACAATTTGTTCTGGTGCTATTTCTGCACAAATCATACTCATAATACCATTATTGGCACAAATAAAGTAATGGTCGTCTAGCTTAATAGCAATATGCTTATTTTCTATATTAAGTTCAGAATCTATACCAATAATATGTATGGTTCCTTTTGGAAAACTACTATAAGCGCTTTGAATAATGTAAGCCGCTTCTGGAACGCTAAATGGAGAAACAGAATGAGAGATATCAACAACTGTTACGTCGGGTAGTTCGCTATAAATAGCTCCTTTTACCGCGCCAGAAGAGTGATCTTTCTCCCCGAAGTCTGTTGTTAAAGTAATAATTGCCATTGATTAATTGTTGATATTTTTTTATACTATTAAACACAAAAATGTGTAAGTTTGTTAAGCTAGTTTTCGAAAACAAAACTAATAAAACTTAACAGATTAATTTAATTAAATCGTCTCGCTTTTGAATGAAATTATAATTGAACTTGAAGAAGTTACGCCAAGAGAATTTTTTGGAGAAGGTAACGCCAATATAGAACTCTTAAAAAAGTACTTTCCGAAACTTAAAATAGTCGCTCGAGGTAATAAAATTAAGGCGTACGGGGACGAGGAGTTATTAGATGAATTCGATAAACGCATCACGATGCTTATCAAGCATTTTGGTAAGTATAATAAGTTAGACGAGAATGTTATCGAGCGTGTTCTTACTAGTAATTCGAGTGAAGATTATAAAACGTCCGATAAAAGTGGTGAGGTATTAGTTCACGGCGTTGGCGGAAAACTAATTAAGCCTCAAACCGCAAACCAGCGTAAACTGGTAGAGCTTATGCGTACAAACGATATGGTTTTTGCAATAGGCCCAGCAGGAACGGGTAAAACGTATACCGGCGTGGCATTAGCGGTTCAAGCGCTAAAAAATAAAGAAGTAAAACGTATTATTTTAACACGTCCCGCTGTAGAAGCAGGCGAGAATTTAGGGTTTTTACCAGGCGATTTAAAAGAAAAACTAGATCCGTATATGCAACCGTTGTACGATGCGTTGCGCGATATGATTCCTGCCGAAAAATTAGAGCAGTACATAGAAAACGGTACCATACAAATCGCACCACTAGCGTTTATGCGTGGCCGTACCTTAGATAACGCTTTCGTTATTTTGGACGAAGGGCAGAATACAACTCACAACCAGATGAAAATGTTTTTAACCCGTATGGGGAAAAACGCAAAGTTCATGCTAACCGGCGATCCTGGGCAAATAGATTTACCGCGACGTACCGTTTCTGGTCTTAAAGAAGTCCTTTTAATACTAAAAGATGTCGAAGGCATCGGCATGGTTTTTCTAGACGATAAAGACGTTATCCGCCATAAATTAGTTAAAAAAATAATCGCGGCATACAAGCAAATAGATAATATGGACTAGTTTTTTAGTAATAAGAAGCTATTTCCTGCTTTCGGCAGTCGCTTTTTTATATTTTTGCAAAAAAAATAAAAAGAGCTCCAACAAAGCCTCAATCAGGGCTAGGTGTAAATAGTTTATTTTTATCATTATAGTCGGCGATATCGCTTTTTTAGATTCATTACAATACAACAACAGCACAACAAAACAATGTCAAGTCACACAATTACAGATTCCAATTTTAAATTCCCTGGTCAGCACAACGTTTACAAAGGGAAAGTAAGAGCCGTTTACAGTTTAGAAAACGATATTTTAGTTATGGTCGCTACCGATAGGTTAAGCGCATTCGATGTCGTTATGCCAAAAGGAATTCCTTACAAAGGGCAAATTCTAAATCAAATAGCAACTAAATTTATGGCGCAAACCGAAGATTTAGTGCCTAACTGGTTAATTGCCACTCCAGACCCTAACGTAGCTGTAGGGCATTTATGCGAGCCTTTTAAGGTAGAAATGGTTATTCGTGGTTATATGTCTGGTCACGCAGCACGCGAGTACAAAGCCGGAAAAAGAATGCTTTGTGGTGTTGCTATGCCAGAAGGAATGAACGAAAACGATAAGTTCCCAGAACCTATTATTACACCAGCAACCAAAGCCGAGATGGGCGATCACGATGAGGATATCTCTCGCGAGGACATCATTAAAAAAGGCATTGTTAGCGAAGCCGATTACTTAGTGTTAGAAGATTATACCCGTAAATTATTTCAACGTGGTACAGAGATCGCAGCTTCTCGTGGTTTAATTTTAGTAGATACCAAATACGAATTCGGAAAAACTAAAGACGGTACAATCGTTTTAATAGACGAAATCCATACGCCAGATTCTTCGCGTTATTTCTATGCCGATGGTTATCAAGAACGTTTTGA
>JAGPVI010000344.1 GCA_018067115.1 Bizionia sp.
TTTAAACTCAATGTCATTTAAAGGCTCGATGGAATAATAACATTTAAAAACAGTATTTGGATCCAAATAGACATCGAAATTTTCCAAATATTTAGAAATAATTTTAGAACGCTCTTTAAAGTGCTGTTCCTGTTTGTCTTCCGCCCTATGATTACTTGTATTTACAATTCTATATTTCATTAAAAAATCGGGAAGATTAGTAACCTTATGTTTCAAAACAATACGCGTCCACAAATCCCAATCTTCGCAAGTTTGTATAGATTCGTTATAAAATAGAGAATCATTAAAAACGGTACTTCTAAATATTACCGAAGAATGGCCAAAGCATGCTGAAAACATTAAGTTAAATCTGATATCAGAATGCCGAGTGGGATAAACCCAGTTGCTGTCTGGTATAATATGCATATCTTTTAGCCAATAGCCTTGAGTACCGCACAAACTAATAGTCCTATTTTGGTCTAAAAAGTCAATTTGAAGTTTAAAGCGATTAGGAAAACTATAATCGTCTGCATCCATACGAGCAATATACTCATAGTTTATATATACCTTTTTAATAGCCTCATTCAAGGTTTTAGCTATACCTAAATTTTTATCATTTTTGAAATACTTTATTCTAATATCACACAAGCCTCCTACTATTTCTTTGGTATTGTCCGTGGAACAATCATCTAATATATAGATGTCAAAATTGGTAAATGTTTGTAGTAATATAGATTCTATACTTACTAAAAGATATTCGGCAGAATTGTAAGTCGGCAAAAGCACAGCCAAAGTTTTTTTCATTTCTCAGTTATATGTTTTCTTATTCATCATTTAAAAATGCATTAATAGTTAATTTAAAACTATTTAAACAAAAATAATCCGCAATTGGAGAATAAAAGGTTTTATCATCCTGCACATCGCTTAGTAACTTCTCCAATTTAGAAATAATACTATCTTTATTAGTACTGTGTGCTATGTAATTAGTGCCTTCTAACAATCTTCTCATTTCACTGTCTTTAGGTGAAACAGACAAAAAACGTTTATTTATTCCTGCAATTACAGCCACTTTACCCGGCAATATATTACTGTAATCAAATTTATTTTCTAAAATTATAATGATGTCAGATTGGTGTTTTTGTTCATACAGGGATTCTAAAAAAGAAACAGCCGATAATATTTTTATGTTAGCAATACTCTTATATTTTTCCTTCAGCCGATTATATTGATTACTTTTCAATCTCAATACGAACTCACTATTTTTCTTTAAAAAATCATTATTATTTATAATATAGATATAGGAATCTAAAACTATATCTATATCTCTACCTAATTGTAAAGAACCATGATAGGTTATTGTTACTTTTACTTTTTTTTCTCTTAATTTTGTTATCTCGTTTAAATTAAAAACATCAATATCAAAAATATGTGGTAACGTATAAAATTTTTTATTAGAGCCATAAAGCAATTCTAAATCTTTAGATAAGTGCTGTGAGGGTGAAATACAAACCCCTGCTGTATCCACTATTTCTTTCATTTTTTTCAATCTAAATAACTCCAAATTAGTTAAAGACATATTAGAACCTGTATCCCAAAAAACAGGATAGGGATCGTGAAAGTTAATTATCGCTTTTTTAAGATGTTTTAAACCATACAAACCTAGAACGGTCTCATATTCTTGTCCAGAACTTCTTACAAAAATATGATTATAAGATTCTGATTCCTTATTTTGTATTTTTTTTTTAAACTGCTTTTGAATATGGTCATCTTTTAGAGAATAATGAAACAACCTCCAGTATACTTTATTTAACATTCTAGTAAAAAAAGGAATTTTCCGACTTATCTCGTATGTGATTAAAGAGTTAACAGGCAATAGCTTTAAATCATCTTCACCATTATGACATCTTAAATAAAGCACATCTATAGTGCTTTTAGGAAAAGTCTTTCTTAAATAGCTAATAAACGATCGTGAAACAATCCCCTCGCTAGTACCAGAAACTCTTAAATCTTGTACAATAACTAAAAATTTCATAAATGATTTTTTTTAATAGAGATTTTAAAATTTCGATCTGTAATGCCACTATTCTTCCTATTCGAAATTGATATAAATACAAATAATTAACTTCAAATATTCTACTGACATTGCTTTTATTGTTTATAATAGATATATTTAGTTTTTTTGACAACAAAAACTGTTGTGAAGCACTAAATTTAAATCTTCTGAATTTATTCAAGTAATAATAAAACTGAAAAGAACTTTCGTTTTTTATTTTTAAATCACAAACTCTACCTGTAATATTTTCACTACTGTGTCTAAAACTTACGTATGCAGTATTAATTGAGTATACAACCCCATAATTGGAGCATTCTAAAACTGCCAAATCGTCTGTATGCCAAGCTAAAGGAAACTCTTTTAATGAGAAGTCACTTTCTTTAAACACATATTCACTTAGAGAACTTCGAGTCCCTCCTTGATGTTTCCTTTCAAAAAAATCTACAGATGTTTCTATAATAGGATGATTATATTTATTAGATATAATTTCATCTTTTTCGTTAATAACTAAACTTGCAAAACGTACTACTGAAATATTTTTTCTTTCTATTTCTATTAAATTATTATAAAAATCTTGAATACAATTAGTTCCCAATAAATCATCATCTCCTAAAATAATTATCCATTTTTCATCTTTCACCATATCTAAACATCTTGACCAATGTTTAACTAAACTAATTTGCCCCAAATTATTA
>JAGPVI010000346.1 GCA_018067115.1 Bizionia sp.
AGGCCTAAAGTGAGACACGCGTTCACTTTCGTCGTAGAGCACATGAATGGGCACGTGGCCGATGGTAATATCTGCCCAATGGGATTTTACAATAGCTTCGACTTCAAACTCGAATTTTTTTGTGCTTTTTAAGTATCTAAAAGACGCCATTGCTTTAATAGGGTACAATCTAAACCCCGATTGCGAGTCTTGCAAATCTAAACCTGTAACAGCGTGAACCCAATAACTCGACACACGATTTCCTTTGGCACTAGCCGCAAAAACATCGGCTTCGTTCATATTTCTATCGCCAATTAATAGGAGGTTTTTATTTTTGGCAGCGACTAAGGCTTCTATAAAAACAGGAATGTCTTTTGGGAAATGTTGACCGTCGCTATCTAAAGTAATCGCATAGTTAAAACCTTGTGCTACGGCGTGTTTAAAACCTATTTTTAATGCGGTACCTTTTCCGGTGTTTTTAGTTTTTTTTATGTGGTCTATCTGTGGGTATTTACTAAGAATATCCAGCGTTTCTTGGGTAGATCCGTCGTTAACAACTATAATAGCGTCCGTGTATTTTAAAACACCATCTAAAACCCGCTGTAACGTATTTTGGTTATTATACGTGGGTATAATAACACAGCATTTGTAGTTTTTGAAATGAGATTTTACGGTAACTAAGTCCATTTATAATTTCTTAATAGCGATGGGCAAGGTGCCATTTATTTTTTTACAAATGTAGCATTACATTTTAACACTAAGGTGCGGTCTGGAAAAGAACTGCTACTTTTTACTTTAATAACATCGTTTTCTTTTTTTATATCCATCTGAAAGTGTAGAATACTATTCTTATTAGGGTCTACTATTTGTAAAAATTTAAGGTTGGAAAGCGTTTTTAATGTAAGTTTACACTGCAGTGCTTTTTCTAAGCTGTTTTTAATAATTTGAAGCATTAGTACGCCTGGAGTAATTGAGTTTTCTGGAAAATGACCGCTAAAAATAATGTGATTTTTATTTAATTTTACACAATTTTCAAACGACAAATCTGTGGTTTTATGTAAATCTATAACCGTGTAAATATCTGAAAACAACATAGGCTTTTTTTAAAATGCAGAGTTAAGAACAGGAACGTTTAACTTCTTGTTTAAAAACGAAATGATTGTATAATCGGCATTAGGCTCAATTAACTTAACACTATTCACCTCTCCACTTTTTGAAAATATAAGCTCGAAAGTGTTAATAAATTTGCTTAATCTTTTGTTTTTAGGTTGAAATGTAACCATAAAACCTGTAGAATGTTTAAAATAAGTAATGGTAAATTCCTCATCATCGAACATATCACCTTTTACGCTATTTACAATTAAAGCATTTAAGCATTTAAATATCTTATTCGAGTTTAAATTAATTTCATCGGTCTTTCCTTCATTAGAAACAAAGAGTTTGTCGCCCTTAAAAATAGCGGTGTTTTCGTATGGTTTTGTATATTCCCAGCGTACATTATTAGGCGCTTTAAATTTTAAAATACCTTCAGAAATGATCACGTTATCTAGAATACTCAAGTGTTTTTCTTGTACAAATGTACTAACAATGCTTGTTGTGTTGTTGGCCGTTAGTTTCACTTGCTTTTTAAAAGCAAGAGCTTCAGTCGCCGATAATTGATCTTGTGCCGAAAGGGTATTCAGCATAAAAGAGAGTAGCAGACTTACAAAGATTAATTTTTTAATTTTCATGGAGCAAATCATTAATGGTAACCATTTTATAATGTTTAGACTGTAACACTTGCAATAGGTGTTCCAAAACAGGAATACAGTTTGCTTGTTTGTCGTGTAATAATATAATACCACCGGGTGTAACCTGTTTTAAAACGCGGGTCGAAATGGTTTTTGGAGATGCAATAAAAGTGTCGAACGAGCGATTATTCCACCCTATACAACTATGGTCTGTCGTTTTTAGAGCCGATGCTAAATGTGGTGTTGTCACCCCAAAAGGCGGTCTAAATAAATTGGTTTTAAACCCTGTTGCTTTTTCAATAAGTTGGTCGGTACGTTCTATTTCTTCTAACCACGATTTTGTATTACTAAAACCAATCGTTTTACTGTGTGAATAACTATGATTGCCGATACCGTGACCATCATTTGCAATGGTTTTTAAAAGGCCCGGATGCTTTTCTATGTGCTCCCCAATACAGAAAAAAGTAGCTTTTGCCTCATACTTTTTTAAAAGCGCTAACATTTGTGGCGTATATTCAGGGTTCGGACCATCATCGAAGGTAATAGCAATTATTTTTTCGTTTGTATTTAGACGAGTAAACGCTTTTAAAAACCAATTCCATCGCATTGTAAGAGACGCGATACCTATAATTATAAAACCAAAAACCAAATATAAAACGAGCCACCACATAGAAACTAGCTCTAAGGTTATAAAAACAATAATAACGCAACTTAATAGGGCGAAAAAACTGAAGTATAGTTTATAATTTATCATATCGAAAGTAATATAAAACTATGATCTCGACCGTTAAATTGATTGTATAGCACTATCGTTTTTAAACTATTTTTAGAATAATCGCCTAATACTAAAGCGTCAGGGATATGTTGGTTTTGTAAAATGGAAACTCCTAAAAACAATCCTATAGCCGATGCCGTGAAAAATTCACCGAAAAGATGCTTGTAGTGTAACTGAGAAGTCGTTATAGGGAAAACAGCACGGGCTTGATTATAATAAGAGTCAGAAACAGAGCCATTATTACCACAAATTACAGCGTCTATATCTTGGGTTTGATAATTGTTTTCTAATAAAAAGGCATTTAAAACCTTGGGTATTTCTTGTTCTGTAAGGTTACTATATGTTTTTAAACTGTTTAGCAAAATTGCTTTTTCTTGCTTTTCGGAAGACAATACAAAAAATGAAGCCCCTTCGCTAAACGGTACTTTTACCCCATTATTTTGGTCTTCTACTAGTATGGTGTAATCTATAAATTCCTTTCCCAACTCATCGACTCCGCCAACTAAAACCGATTGAGATTCGTCTGTATTAATTAATAATTTAGCGTCTAATAATGCCGACTCGAACGATAAAGCGCCGTGGACATACGTATTATTATAGGCTTTGCATTTTAAACCCAAAGCAATTTGCGCACCCACTGTATTGTGAGTGGATTGTATAAATGATGTTGGTGTTAAATATGCTTCCTCGTTTGCAATTATGGTATTTAGGAAAGTCTCAGTGTCTTCAATGCAACCCATTCCGGTGCCTGTTAAAACGGCATCAGGCATTGTAATATTAGCTTTTTCTAATGCTTTTTTACCAGTAGTAACTCCCATTTTTACACCAGTGGCCATACGGCGTAACGCGGCTGGGGCAATATATGTTTTATATGGTGGGTGGTTTGAGTTTGCTTTTCTAGAAGTTAGTGGTTTGCTTTCTGAAAGATTGAAGACTGTTTCGAACGTGTTTTGAGCCGAAATAGAAACTGCGCTATGTATGTAACAGGCTTTCATTATTTCGAAAAAATTAAAGTTGAACAATTGCCACCAAATCCGAAAGAATTAGATAACACATTTTGAATGTCTTTTCTTTTTACCGTTGTTACGGGATGTAAAAGAGTCGTTGCAATTGGCGTTTTAAAACTCAAATTTGGAAACACAACATTCTCCTGAAGCGCTAAAACAGAATAAACAGCTTCAATGGCACCAGCGGCTGCCAGTGTATGGCCAGTAAATGCTTTAGTCGAACTGAAATCGGGTACAGAGTTTCCGAAAACACGTTTTATAGCTACGCTTTCCGATAAGTCGTTATTTGCCGTGGCCGTACCATGTGCATTAATATAATTAATTTCGTCAGGATCTAATTGTGCCATTTTTAGTGCCTTTTGCATTGCTAGAAAGGCACCATCTCCGTTTTCGGAAGAAGCGGTTTGATGAAAAGCATCATTAGCATTACCATAACCCGATAAATATGCTAAGACTTTTTTATCTTCTTTATCTATAATATCCTGAGATTCCAACACCAAATAGGCCGCGGCTTCACCTAGATTTAACCCCGTACGATCGGCATCAAAAGGACGGCAATCGCTGTCAGAAAGAATCATTAACGTTTTAAACCCGTTAATAGTAAATTTTGAAAGCGGGTCGACGCCACCAACTATTACGCGGTCTAATATTCCCGCCTTTATTAATCGTGCACCCAACATTATCGCATTTGCTGCCGATGAGCAAGCGGTACTAATGGTAGTAACAAAACCGGTAATGCCTAAGGCATCAGCAATTTTCTGAGTGCTATCGCCGGCGTGATGGCTATTAATATATTTTTGCGACTCTCTATTAGACGAGAACTCTTTAAGGTGTCTTTCGGTTTTATCCATTCCCCCAACGGAAGTTGATGAAATAAAACCAGTTTTATACGCGTTTACAGACGTGATATTCGCACTAGAAACAGCGTGCTTTGCTGCATATAATCCTAATAAAGCGGTTCGAGTAAATACACTATTTTTAGGTATATTTAATATGTCGATAAGCTGGGTATTCGTTAACTTAACCTCCCCAACTTTTATAGAATTAGCATGGTGCGTTTGCAGTGATGAAATGGAAGTAATACCAGATCTTGAAGCTAATAAAGCCTCTAGGTTTTCAGGTACAGAATTACCAATTGCCGAAATTATTCCCATTCCGGTAATCGCAATTTTGGTGTTTAAGGCTTTATTTTGATCTGTTTTTTTCAATATAATCAGCTAAAACCGCAATAGATTGAAAAATCTCTTTTCCTTCATTGGGATCTGTTAATTTTATACCGTAGTCTTTATCTAACATTACCATTAGTTCTAAAGCATCAATAGAATCTAATCCTAAGCCATCGCCAAAAAGGGCATCATTATCATTGATATCTTCAACAGAAAACTCTTCTAAATTTAAAAGCTCTATAATATTTTCTTTCAGTTCTTGTTTTAAGTTGCTCATGGGGTATTGTATAATCTTGTTATTTCTTTTGTATTATGATTTATAGTTCCATTCTTTCCCACTAAATACACAAATGCATCGTAGTTATCACCGTCCAAATCGACCCAGCCACAAAGTGTTTTTTCTGCTTTGTTAGCGTTTAGTAAATAGCTTGAATTAAGGTATAGATGGTCTGCGTTAAAGCGTTCAAAGATAAAAAAACTATTTTCAGAAAGTAACTTGTGTCTAATACTTATTTCGCCCAGACAGATATTGGGAAGTGTATACACAAATAATGCCGGGCTAGGGTAGTAATTCTCAGGATCTGAAATTGTATTTTGATGTTTTCTATCGGTTTCTAAACTCGAAGCTCTATTGGAAAATAAAAGTGCAATATTATGTTCTTTTGTTGGTGATAAAGCCGCGTCTTTTAATAAAATATCAGCAGCCAGAAACCCCAACTTACTTA
>JAGPVI010000348.1 GCA_018067115.1 Bizionia sp.
GAAAGAAGGCAAATTATACAGAGGATATGAGATAAGTCAGCTATTAGATGATAAAGCTGAAAATATCTCTACCTTTTCCGAAATAAATATATAAAAATTATTAATAAATAGCGCTCAAAACCTTATTTTTGCAGCGTTTTAAATTATAAACTATAGAGATGAGCGTTTTAGTAAACAAAAATTCAAAAATAATAGTTCAAGGATTTACTGGTAGTGAAGGGACTTTTCACGCAGAACAAATGATTGAATACGGGACTAATGTAGTTGGTGGTGTTACACCAGGTAAAGGTGGTCAAACACATTTAGACAGACCGGTATTTAATACTGTTTCAGAAGCTGTTGAAAAAGCAGGGGCTGATACAACTATCATTTTTGTGCCGCCAGCATTTGCTGCAGATGCAATTATGGAAGCTGCAGACGCAGGAATTAAAGTGATTATTACAATTACTGAAGGAATCCCTGTTGCAGATATGATTAAAGCTGCCGATTATATTAAAGGTAAAGACTGTCGTTTAGTTGGTCCTAACTGTCCAGGAATTATTACTCCAGGAGAAGCTAAAGTTGGTATTATGCCAGGTTTTGTTTTCAAAAAAGGTACAGTTGGTATTGTTTCTAAATCAGGAACTTTAACTTACGAAGCTGCCGATCAAGTTGTAAAGCAAGGACTAGGTATTACAACTGCTATTGGTATTGGTGGAGATCCAATTATTGGAACAACAACTAAAGAAGCTGTAGAGTTATTTATTAACGATCCAGAAACTGAAGCGGTAGTAATGATTGGTGAAATTGGTGGTCAATTAGAAGCTGATGCTGCTAACTGGTACAAAGCTAGTGGTAGTAAAAAACCAGTTATTGGTTTTATCGCAGGTGAAACTGCTCCAGCAGGTCGTACAATGGGGCACGCAGGTGCTATTGTTGGTGGAAGTGATGACACTGCTCAAGCTAAAAAAGCAATTATGAGAGAATGTGGTATTCACGTAGTAGATTCTCCAGCTGAAATAGGTAAGAAAGTTGCTGAAGTGTTAGCGAAAGTTAACGCATAAGCATTATATATTTTAAAAAAAAGGCTATCTACATTTAGATAGCCTTTTTTTTTGCTTTAAACTGAAATATATTTATAGCTGAGACAGCTATAATTTAAAAATCGTGAAAAGCTAAAGTGGCTAGTGCAATGACTTTTAATAAAGTTAATTATTCTCTTGTAAAAGTAGGTAATTGTATCAATATTTATAGGGTACTCTCTACATAGATAGAATTCTATTGTTAAATTTTGTTAAAGATTATGTAATCCATAATACTTATTACTTCGTTGGATGTATTTTAGCCCACGAACTTTTTTATATAATAATGACTACTAAAAGTGGTTGACTAACCGTACCAAAAATGAAACATTTAAAATGGATTGTTGTTATAATGCTTGTCGCATTTATTTACAGTTGTAAAGACAACAACAACGAAGCAGAGCTTACTGCTAAAACAGAAACTAAAAAGGATAGTAATGGCTTTACCTACGAAACCGTGGCTAACGACCCTACAGGCTTGCGTTTATATACTTTAGACAATGGACTAAGTGTGTATTTAAGTAAAAACACAGACGAACCTGCAATTCAGACGTTTATTGCCGTACGAGCGGGTTCAAATTACGATCCAAAGGAATCTACTGGTTTAGCACACTATTTAGAGCATATGGTGTTTAAAGGCACGCATAAAATTGGATCTATAGATTGGGAGAAAGAAAAAGTGTATTTAGATTCTATTTCTAACCTTTACGAGCAACATCGTGCAGAGCAAGACCCAGCTAAAAAATTAGAATTATACAAGAAAATAGACGAAGTATCGTTAGCAGCATCGCAGTTTTCTGTGGCCAACGAATACGACAAGATGACAAGTTCTATTGGGGCTACAGGTACCAATGCACATACGTGGTATGAAGAAACAGTTTACAAGAATAAAATTCCAGTTAACGAATTAGATAAGTGGTTATCTTTAGAGCAAGAGCGTTTTAGTACTTTAGTTTTACGTTTATTCCATACAGAGTTAGAAGCTGTTTTCGAGGAGTTTAATCGCGGTCAAGATAGTGATGGTAGAAAAGCTGCAACAGCAATGTTGGAAGGATTATTTCCTAATCATCCTTACGGTCAACAAAGTACAATAGGTACAGCCGATCATCTTAAAAACCCATCGTTAATAGATATCAATAATTATTTCGACACCTATTATGTGCCAAATAATATGGCGATGGTATTAGTAGGAGATATCGATTTCGAGGAAACGATTAAAAAAGTAAACAAAACCTTTGGAACATTAGAAGGTAGAGAAGTTGTTCACCCAAAATTACCAACGGAAGAGCCACTTAAGGAAATCGTTGTTAAGGAAGTATTCGGCCCAACGTCAGAAAGTGTTTCTTTAGCATTTCGTTCTAAAGGGATAGATACGAAAGAACAGCAACTAGTAACACTTTGTGATATGTTATTAGCAAACGGGAAAGCAGGACTTATCGATTTAAATTTAAAGCAAAAACAATTAGTTCAAGGTGCAGGTGCTTCAGCTTCATTTTTTAACGATTATGGATACCATAGATTCTACGGAGCTCCTAAAGAAGGGCAATCGTTAGATGACGTGAAAATGTTGCTTTTAGAGCAAATTGAATTACTTAAAAAAGGAGAATTCGAAGACTGGATGCTTACAGCAGTTATAAACGATCTTAAAAAATCTCAATTAGAAGAATACGAAAATAATACAGGCTTAGCTTCTGCATATTACGAAGCGTTTATTCGTCACCAGAAATGGGAAGATAAAGTCTCGTTTTTAGATGATTTAAAAAAGATAACGAAACAAGAAATTGTGGATTTTGCAACTTCTTTTTACGGTGAAAATTATGTATTAACATATAAACGTAAAGGAGTAGATAACACTATTGTTAAAGTCTCTAACCCAGGTATTACACCAGTTCATTTAAACAGAGATAAATCGTCGGAGTATATAAAAACTTTTAATGCTACAGAATCGAAGCCTTTAGCGCCTGTTTATGTAGATTATAAATCTGAGATTAAAGAAACAAGTACAGAAAACGGAATTAAAGTTTCTTATATCAACAATGAAACTAACGATTTATTTAACTTAAATTTTATTTTCGATATGGGAGCTAACAACGATAAAAAGTTGGAACTAGCTATCGGATATATTGCTTATTTAGGCACTGAAAGATTTTCAGCTGAAGACTTAAAGAAAGAATTTTATAAGTTAGGTATCGATTATTCCTTTAGAGCAGGCTTAGAGAATACGTACGTGTCACTGAGTGGTTTAAAAGAAAATTTGCCTGCAGGACTAGAATTGCTAGAAAGCCTTTGGTCTTCTGCAAAGGCAGATCCAGAAGCATATGCTAAATATGTGGAGTCGGTTGCAAAAAGAAGAGAAAACAACAAGACGAATAAAGCTGCTATTTTACGTGGTGGATTATTAAATTATGCTAAATACGGTGAGGAGTCAGCGTTGCGTAACATTATTTCAATTTCAGAAATGGAAGCGATTAATCCTCAAGAATTAGTAGATCTTGCTAAAGATTTAAAGAATTATAAGCAACGTATTTTCTACTATGGAAAAAACGTAGAGGATGCCGTTAGTGCATTAAATAAAAATCATAAAACAGCTAGCGATCTTAAAGAATACCCTGAAGCGCTTACATTTACAGAAAATGAAACGGGTGGAAATGTATATTTTGTAAATTACGATATGGTGCAATCAGAACTAATGTTTTTAGCAAAAAGCAATGCTTTTAATGTTGAAGATATTGCAGTAAGCACCTTGTTTAATAATTATTTTGGATCTGGGTTATCTTCTATAGTATTTCAAGAAATACGAGAATCTAAATCATTAGCTTACTCTGCGTGGGCAAACTATGCAATGGCTGGAGATAAGGCAGATTCTAATTATTTAATGGCTTATATGGGTACGCAAGCCAACAAATTACCAGAAGCGGTAAATGCAATGTTAGAATTATTAAATAATATGCCAGAGGTAGAAGATCAATTTAATTCTGCAAAAGATGCGACTCTTAAAAAATTAGCAGCAGAGCGTATCACCAAATCAAATATTTTTTGGAATTACGAACGTTTGTTAAAACAAGGGATCGATAATGATAACAGAGAAGCTATTTATAAAGCAATAGAAAAAATGACTTTAGAAGATTTAAAATCATTTTTTAATGCTACAATTAAAGGCGGAAAGTATAACGTAATTGTTATTGGAAATAAAAATGATATCGATTTCAAGACACTTAATAAATTAGGTAAAGTGAAAGAGGTAGATGCCGACTATTTATTTAATTACGCAGCACCTTCAGACAGTAAAAGCTAGTCTCTTTAAAGTCTAAGTATTTTAATACTAAAAGTATTACAGTAAAACCTCACTTTTTCTTATAATTGTGAGGTTTTTTGTATTTATAACCCGCAGTAATTATTATATTTGAATACTAATTAATCATATAATAGAATGAAGATTTTAGAAGGAAAAACAGCTATCATAACAGGAGCAAGTCGCGGAATAGGTAAAGGGATTGCTCAAGTTTTTGCTCAACAAGGCGCTAACGTCGCTTTTACATACAGCTCTTCTGTAGAAGCTGCAAACGAATTAGAAAAAGAATTAAATGCTTTAGGAGTTAAAGCAAAAGGATATAAAAGTAACGCTGCAAACTTTGATGAAGCACAAACACTTGCAGAAGAGGTAGTAAAAGAATTTGGAAGTATCGATATTTTAGTAAATAATGCAGGTATTACAAAGGATAATTTACTAATGCGAATCACCGAAGATGATTTTGATAAAGTTATAGAGGTGAACTTGAAATCGGTTTTTAATATGACGAAAGCTGTGCAACGCACAATGCTTAAACAACGTAAAGGCTCTATTATTAATATGAGTTCTGTTGTTGGTGTAAAAGGAAATGCAGGACAAACAAACTACGCAGCTTCAAAAGCAGGAATTATTGGTTTCTCTAAGTCTGTAGCTTTAGAGTTAGGTTCTAGAAATATTAGAAGTAACGTGATCGCACCAGGTTTTATCGAAACCGAAATGACAGCGAAATTAGATGAGGAAACAGTAAAAGGATGGCGTAATGCAATTCCTTTAAAACGTGGTGGTACTCCAGAAGATATCGCTAATGTTTGTGTGTTCTTAGCCAGCGATATGTCGGCTTATATTACTGGGCAAACACTAAATGTGGATGGCGGAATGCTAACTTAATAGAATTTAAAAATTAATGAGTTACCAAACTCTTTTATACATTATTCTAGCTGGAATAGCAGCTCTTTTATTAGCGCTTTTTCAATATAAATATAAAACAAAAAGCGCTTCTAACAAGACTGCGCTTTTTGTGGTTTTAAGGGCTATTACTTTTTTCTCTGTGTTTTTATTAGTAATCAATCCAGAATTCGAGCAACTAATTATTACTACAGAAAAACCAAATTTGGTGGTCGCTGTAGATAATTCAAGTTCCATAAAACACCTTAGTCAAGAGGGGAATGTTAATCAGTTTTTAAAAGATTTAAAAGCAAATACCGCGATAAATAATAGGTTTTCGGTCGATTTGTTTTCCTTCGGAAGTACTACACAATCTTTAGATTCGTTACATTTTAACGAGAACCAAACCAATATCTCTTCAGCATTTAGTAGTTTACATCAAATTTATAAAAACACAGTTTCACCAACAATTTTAGTTACCGATGGTAATCAGACCTATGGTAGCGATTACGAGTTTTCTGCTAAAAAATATAATCAAGAAATTTACCCTATTGTTTTAGGAGACACCACCTTATATAGTGATCTTAAATTAAAACAGCTAAACGTAAATCGATACGCGTTTTTAAAAAATAAATTCCCTGTTGAAGTTATAGCGGTGTATTCAGGAGATAACACGATCTCAACAACATTTCAAGTGACACAAGGTAATGCGGTTGTATATTCTAAGAGAGTGTCCTTTTCGAAAGCAAAATCCTCCGAGGTTATTACTTTTAACTTATCTGCCAATACTGTTGGAGTACAAGCTTACAAGGCGACATTAATACCAATGGACAATGAGAAGAACACAGTAAATAATTCCAGAAATTTTGGGGTGGAAGTCATCGATCAAAAAACAAACGTTGCTATCGCAAGTACTTTAATGCATCCCGATTTAGGAGCATTGAAAAAAAGTATTGAAACTAACGAACAGCGCTCGGTAACACTCTTTAAACCGAATGAATTATTAGGGAAATTGAACGATTTTCAATTGGTAATTATCTATCAACCAGATAATAGTTTTAGTCAATTATTTGCAGAAATGAAAGACTTAAAAAAGAATAAATTTATAATAGCAGGTGCTAAAACTGATTGGAATTTTTTAAACGCTCAATCCGAAAATTATGAGCAAGAAATTACTTCACAGACGGAAGATTATCAAGCACATTTAAATACAAGTTATTCATCTTTTATTGTCGAAGATTTAGATTTCGAATCCTTACCACCATTAGCGTCGTCATTTGGAGCGCCAGAGTTTTCAATCCCTATAGAAACCCTATTATATAAAACCGTAGGTAATTTTAAAACAAAAGAACCCCTTTTAGTAACTTTTGAAGTGGACTCTAATCGTGAAGCTATTTTATTCGGTGAGAATATTTGGAGATGGCGTGCTCAAAATTACTTGAATACCGAAGGTTTTAACGCGTTCGATAATTTTATGGGTAAACTAGTGCAGTATTTAAGTTCTAATAAACGCAAAAATAGGCTAGAAATAGACTACAATTCCTTTTACCAAGGCAATACTAATGTGATTATTAAAGCGCAGTATTTTAATAAAAATTACGAGTTTGATAAGTCAGAAAACATAACGTTAATAGTTAGAGATGAGAATAATACAGTAGTTAAAACGCTGCCGTTTTTGCTTAAAAATAATACTTTCGAAGCAGATTTAAGCGATTTGCTAGCAGGTAAATATAGTTTTACGGCTCAATCCAAGTCAGAAAACCTCTCTAAATCAGGACAATTTGAAATTTTAGAGTATAGTGTAGAAGAACAGTTTTATAGCGCTAATGCGTCAAAATTACGGTATATTGCAGGTAATAGTAATGGGGAAAGTTATTATTTAGATAATTACACCAAGTTATTTAATAACCTCCTAGAGAATACGCAATTTAAACCCATTCAAAAAAGTAACAAAAGCACAGTGCCATTAATCGATTGGAAGTATTTATTAGCCTTAATTGCGTTAAGTCTTTCGATAGAGTGGTTTTTGAGAAAATATAAAGGATTAATATAAATAAATAAATAATAAATAAGTAAATGGAAAAATTACCAAAAGTAGGAATACCAATCATTATAGCAATTGTGATACTTTTAATAGTGTTATTTAAATCTACCGTAACTATCGATTCTGGAAAAGCAGGTGTGTTATATAGAACATTTGATAATGGTGTTGTAACCGACGAGCCGCCATTAGGAGAAGGTTTTCACATTGTAGCACCTTGGAATAGAGTTTTTATTTATGAGGTACGTCAACAAGAGATTTTAGAACAGATGAATGTGTTATCATCAAACGGATTAGATATTAGATTAGAAGCTTCAGTTTGGTTTCAACCCCGTTTTGAAGATTTAGCTAAATTACACCAAGAAAAAAGTGAGATGTATAAAGATCGTGTGCTTTTACCAGCAATTAGATCGGCAGCACGTAGCGTTGTAGGGCGTTACACACCAGAGCAATTATATTCTAGTAAACGTGATGCTATTCAGCAAGAAATTTTTGAAGAAACAAAAAACATAGTAAAAGATCAATACATCCAATTAAATGAAATTTTAGTAAGAGATGTTACTTTACCATCAACTATTAAAGATGCTATTGAGCGTAAACTAAAGCAAGAACAAGAGTCTTTAGAATACGAATTTAGATTAGTTACTGCAGCAAAAGAAGCTGAAAAACAAATTATTGAAGCACAAGGTAAAGCAGATGCCAACCGTATTTTAAGTGCGTCATTGAATGATAATATTCTTCAGGATAAAGGTATTGAAGCAACTTTGCAACTTGCAAATTCTCCAAACAGTAAAGTAATAATTATTG